>USFL01000085.1 GCA_900553905.1 uncultured Eubacteriales bacterium
CAAAGTTCAGCACGCCCGCCCCCGCCTCATAGGCCCATACGTTGAGCCGGTATACCACCGCCACACCCATGCGGCTTTGCAAAAACAGCCAGGGCGTCGCGGCGGTCAGCGCGCCCTCCTCAACGGCCTTGCCCACGCCCAGATCGGTGAACTGCTCGCCAAGGCGCAAAAGCGCAATGGACAGGCCCAGCGGGATGCACATCATATCCAGCACGGCGGCAGGGCGCGCCTTCAGCAGCCGCGCGCTGATCGCCGCCGCCAGCGCAAGCCCCGCCAGCAGCCCCGGCATGGACAGCCCGCCGTCGAAGAAGCGCAGCATCAGCCAGGGGTTTTCGTAGGTTTCCCAAAAATCGGACAGATGGAACGCGCAGTACAGCGCGCGCGCACACACGATGCCCAGCGGAATGCCCAGCAGGCCGAACACTGCCGTGAGCCCTGCGGGCATGCGGCGCCTGCGGGCGAGAATCGCCATCCCGCCCAGCAGCACGAGCGCCGCGGCGCTGGCGCACAACCCGTAGGCGTGCGCCGTCAGCCCCAACACGGAAAAGGTACTGTCCATCGGCCTCATTCCCCCGCAGTGGCGCTGGCAAAGTAAATGATATCGGTCACGGAGCGCTCGGCCTGGGGCTTGTCGTTGTAGACCTCGCCGTTGAAGGCCAGCGTGGCGCTGTTACCGCCGTCCAGGTTATAGGCCTGCTCGGCCCCGAGCTGGCCCATGATATCGGCAAACTCCGCCAGCGTCACGCCCGCGGACTGGTCGGTGCGGCCGTTGACCGCCACCAGCGCGTAGGTTAGCGTGCCCAGCTGCGCAATGCCCGCGCGCGGGTTCTTCTGATGGGGATCAAACTGATAGTTTTCAGGGATTTCCTGCACCTCGCCGTCCACCACCAGCGCGGGGCCGAAGAAGAAGCCGTTGACGATCTCGTGCTCGGACAGGAAGGACGCCACGCCGTTTTCCTGCACGTCATGCCCGTGGAGGTAAATGTGAAAATCACCCAGCTCGTCGATGAGCAGAAGGTCCATGTTCTGGCTGGTCTTTTCGCGGTACGTCTCACCCATGCGCACGATGTAGCCGGCCTTGGTCTTGGTGAAATAATCGCCGTTGATGGCTACGATGCCGTTGTAGTTCTGGCAGATGGTGCTGGTGTGGTTGGTGCTGGAGGAACCGATCTTCTGCCCCGCAACCGCCGTGCGCAGCTGAGAAGGCGTTGCGATCTTGACATAGGCGATGAACACGTCGCTGTCATACATGCGCTTTTGTTCCAGCTCCACGATGATGGTATCGTCACGATAGCCATTTTCGGTGTAGTTGGCCGCGATCGGCGTGTTGCCGGGCGCAAAGAGGTCGATGGGCAGCGCTTCCACCGTGGCGGCGGGCAAAATGTCGCTGAATACGGCGCTGGCCAGCACGGCGTCCGGCTTGGGCAAAGAAGCTTCGTCCCAGCTCTCCTCCGCTTCATAGGCTGCGTCCAGGTAGCGCTGCTGCGCCTCCTCTGTGACCGCGCCGGAGGGGATCAAAAACGTCAGGGATACCGCCATCAGCACCGCGAACACGCCCGCGGCAGAAACAAAAGCCTTGCGCATCATCATCGTTCCTTCCTAACATTTTATATCAGATTTATCAAATACGCTTGCCGCGCGGCGCGCGATGCACGCAGAACGACACTTTATTATACAACAGCCAGACCCCGCGCACAAGCCGCGATTTGCGGCCCTGCGCCGCTAAGAGCACGCTAAGGTTGCGGGTCGGCGCGCGGGGTTCCGCATGGAAAAATAGCCGGGAACGTTCATTTTGATTTGCGTTTCCATCCTCTATGAAGTATAATACTTGCGCTTTCCATTTCTTCTTTTTCAGGAAAGGAGCGACGCCATGCCCATTCCCTCTGCCCTGCCCCGCGGCACGGCCCTGTTTACCTTTCACGGACGCGTGGTGCGCGGCAAGCGGCTGGGCAGCCGGCTGGGCTTTCCCACGGCCAACATCGCCTATGACCCCCAAAGCCGCGCCTGGCCGCGCGAGGGCGTATATGTGGGCGTTGCGCGGCTGGACGGCGAAAGCCGCGGCTATGTGTGCATCATCAACCAGGGCCGACACCCCACGGTGCCCGAAGGCATGGCCACGGTGGAGGCCCATCTGCTGGGCCACGAGCACCGTGATCTCTACGGCATGGGTCTGACGCTGGCCTACTGCCTCTATCTGCGGCCGGAACAGACGTTTCCCTCGCTGGAAGCGCTCCGGGACCAGCTGAACAGCGACCGTCTGAGCGCGGTGCGCTGGGCCGGGGAACACGCCCCCGAGCTGCTTTCCGGGCTGGACGACAGCCTGTTTCCCCACCAAGCGTAAAGGAGCCGGAACATGCCGAACGAAAGCTATCCCTACCCCATGCAGACCGAGGACGTCTGCTACCAATATGACGAGGATGACGCGGCCGCCGTGGACCACGTGAGCCTGAACGTGGAAAAGGGCTCGTTTGTGGCGGTGCTGGGGCACAACGGCAGCGGCAAGAGCACGCTGGCCAAGCTGATGAACGCGCTCTACCTGCCCACGGAGGGGCGCGTGCTGGTCTGCGGGCTGGACACCGCGCAGGACGAGGAGGTTTGGCACGTCAGGCGGCATGCGGGCATGGTGTTTCAGAACCCGGACAACCAGATCGTGGCCAACGTGGTGCGCGAGGACGTGGCCTTCGGCCTGGAAAACCTTGGCGTGCCGCACGAGGACATGATTCCCCGCATCGACGCGGCGCTGGCCGCCGTGCGCATGACCGAGCGCGCCTCCTTTGCGCCGCATATGCTCAGCGGCGGGCAGAAGCAGCGCGTGGCCGTGGCCGGCGTGCTGGCCATGCAGCCGGAGGTCATGATCCTGGACGAGGCCACCGCCATGCTGGACCCGTCCGGCCGCGCCGACGTGCTGGCGACCGTGCGCAAGCTCAACCGCGAGCAGGGCATGACGGTGATCTGGATTACGCACTTCATGGAAGAAGCCGCCGTGGCCGACCGCGTGGTGGTGCTGGACAAGGGAAAGATCGCGTTGGACGGCACGCCTGCCGAGGTATTTTCGCAGGTTCAGAAAGTCAAGGCCCTGGGCCTGGACGTGCCCCCCATGGCCGAGCTGGCCATGCGCCTCAACGCGGGCGGTCTTCGCTTGCCCGACGGCATTCTCACCGTGGCCGATATGGTAAAGGAGCTGAAAAAAGCGCTATGCCCATCCAAGTAGAGCATCTCACGCATACCTACATGCCCGGCAGCCCCTTTTCCGCCGTGGCGCTCAACGATGTGAGCCTGACCATCGAGGACGGCGAGCTCATCGGCCTGCTGGGCCATACGGGCAGCGGCAAGACCACGCTGGTGCAGCATTTGAACGGCCTGATCAAGCCCACCTCCGGCCGCGTGGTAGTGGACGGGCTGGACCTGACCCAGAAGGGCGTGAGCCTGCTGGAGGTGCGCAAAAAGGTGGGGCTGGTGTTCCAGTACCCGGAATACCAGCTGTTTGAGGAAACCGTGGCTAAGGACATCGCCTTCGGTCCCCGCAACATGGGGCTGGATGCGGAGGAGATCGACCGGCGCGTGCGCGGGGCGATGCAGCAGGTGGGCCTGAACTATGACGAGGTGGCCGAGCGCTCGCCCTTTGAGCTCAGCGGCGGACAGATGCGCCGCGTGGCCATCGCGGGCGTGCTGGCCATGCGTCCGCGCGTGTTGATTCTGGACGAGCCCACCGCTGGGCTGGACCCCGCGGGGCGAAACAGCATCCTCCAGATGATCCGCGACCTGCACGCCGCAGGCGGACTGACGGTGATCATGGTCAGCCACAGCATGGACGATATCTCCACCTTGGCCACGCGCCTGGTGGTGATGAGCCGGGGCGAGCTGGTGATGACCGGCACGCCGCGCGAGGTATTCACCCAGCAGGAAAAGCTGCGCTCCATCGGTCTGGGCGTGCCCCAGGCGGCGGAGCTCACCCACGCGCTGATCGCCGAGGGCTTCGCCCTGCCGGAGGATCTTTACACGCTCGACGAGGTGTGCCGCGCCATTCTGGCGCTGAAAAAGGAGGGCCGCGCATGCTGAGGGACATCACTCTGGGTCAGTATATTCCCGGCGACACGGTCATTCACCGCCTGGACCCGCGGTGCAAGATCATCCTGACCATCCTCTACATCGCCGTCATCTTCTGCGTCACGAGCCCCGTATGGTACGTGATTCCGCTGGCCTATCTGCTGTTGGCCTCGCGCCTGTCGGGCCTGTCGGCCAAACGGCTGCTCAAGTCGGTGAAGCCGCTTCGGTTTCTGCTGATTCTGACCTTCTTGCTCAACCTGTTCTTCTCCGCCGGCACCACGGTGTGGGTAGACTGGGGCTTTCTGCGCATCACGCAGGAGGGCTTCCTGACCGCCGTGCATTTCAGCATGCGCCTGGTGTTCCTGGTGGCGGGCACCTCGCTGCTCACCCTTACCACCTCGCCCGTGGCTTTGAGCGACGGGCTGGAAAAGCTGCTCAGCCCCCTCAAGGTCATCCGCTTTCCTGCGCACGAGCTGGCCATGATGATGACCATCGCGCTTCGTTTCATTCCCACGCTGATCGAGGAAGCGGACAAGATCATGAAAGCCCAGATGGCCCGCGGCGCGGACTTTGAAAGCGGCAACCTGCTCAAGCGCGCCAAAGCCATGATCCCCCTGCTGGTACCGCTGTTCGTCAGCGCCTTCCGCCGCGCGGGCGATCTGGCCATGGCCATGGAGGCGCGCTGCTACCACGGCGGCGAGGGCCGCACCCGCCTGCGCGTGCTTCGCTATACGCAAAGCGACCTGTGGGCCCTGCTGGCCACC
Organism: uncultured Eubacteriales bacterium; assembly: GCA_900553905.1. Classification (GTDB taxonomy): domain Bacteria; phylum Bacillota; class Clostridia; order Christensenellales; family Aristaeellaceae; genus Limiplasma; species Limiplasma pullistercoris. The sequence continues at coordinate 4,812 of USFL01000085.1, forward strand.
GTGGGGACGCTGCTGGTGACCATCTTCGCCGGGATGTGGCTGAAATGAGCGATCTGCTCCCCATCGTCAAGGAGCGCCCGCCGGAGGGAACCCACCGCGTGCTGCTCACCGTCAGCTATGACGGGACGGCCTATGCGGGCTGGCAGTGGCAGGACAATGCCCTGAGCGTGCAGCAGGTGCTGGAGGAGGCGCTGGCCCGCCTGACCGGCGAAAAGACGCGCGTGACAGGCGCCAGCCGTACCGACGCAGGGGTGCATGCCCTGGGCCAGCGCGCCCATTTCGACACCGCGAGCCGCATTCCGCCGGACAAGTATCCCTTTGCGCTCAACACGCTGCTTCCGCCCGATATCCGCGTGCTGGAGGGCTTCGCAGTCCCGTCCGACTTCCACGCGCGATTTGACGCGCGCGGCAAGCGCTACACCTACCGCATCCACAACGCGCCACACGCCAGCGCGCTCATGCGCAGCCTCACCGCGCACGTGCCGCGCCCGCTGGATCTGGACCGCATGCGGGAAAGCCTGCCCGCCCTGCTGGGCACGCATGACTTTGCGGCCTTTCAGGCGGCCGGCGGCACAGCCAGGACCACCGTGCGCACGCTGACGGAAGCCAGCCTGCGGCAAGAGGGCCCGCTCGTCATCCTCACCGTGCGGGGCAATGCCTTTTTATACAACATGGTGCGCATCATCGCCGGCACGCTGGTGGACATCGGCACGGGGAGACTTTCGCCGGACGCCTTTGCGCGCGCGCTGAATGGCGGCGATCGGCTGGTTCTGGGCGCGACCGCGCCCGCCTGTGGGCTGGAGCTAACCCGCGTGGCATACGATAATGACCCTGCGCAAGCAGGAATTTTGTCCCATTGAAACGAAATGAAAGAAGCAAGAGGCTCCTGCGCCTCCCGACGCAACAGCGCGTCCCTGACATCAGCCGCAAAATAGAGAAAGTGAGTGACCCTGCCATGGCAAATTACATCCTGAGCTGCTGCTCCACCGCCGACTTGAGCGAACAGCATTTCCGCGAACGCGATATTCATTATATCTGCTTCCACTATATGCTGGGTGGCAAGTCCTACAGCGACGACCTGGGCAAGACCATGTCCTTTGACGCCTTCTACCAGGCGATGGCCGACGGCGCGGAAACCCGCACCTCCCAGGTCAACGTAGACGAATATGTCGCATATTTTACCCCCTTCCTGGAGCAGGGGCTGGACATTCTGCACGTGACGCTGTCCAGCGGCATCTCCGGCACCTACAACTCCGCCTGCCTGGCCCGCGACGAGCTGTCGGCCAAGTATCCGGAACGCAAGATCTACGTGGTGGATTCGCTGGGCGCCTCTTCCGGCTATGGCCTGCTGATGGACAAGCTGGCCGATCTGCGCGACGGGGGTATGGCTTTGGAGGAGCTGCGCGACTGGACCGAGCAGAACCGCCTCAAGCTGCATCACTGGTTCTTCTCCACCGATCTGACCTTCTACGTGCGCGGTGGACGCATTTCCAAGGCCAGCGGCTGGTTCGGCACGGTGCTGCACATCTGCCCCCTGCTGAACATGGACGACCTGGGCCGGCTGATTCCCCGCTTCAAGATTCGCGGCAAGAACAAGGTCATCCGTGAGATCGTGGCCCGGATGGTCGAGCATGCGCAAAACGGCACGGACTACAGCGGGAAGTGCTATATCTCCAACTCCGCCTGCATGGAGGATGCGCAGGCCGTGGCGCGCCTGGTGGAGGAACGTTTCCCCAAGCTCAACGGCAAGGTGGAGATCAACAGCATCGGCACCACCATCGGCAGCCATACCGGCCCGGGCACCGTGGCCCTGTTCTTCTG
>USFL01000086.1 GCA_900553905.1 uncultured Eubacteriales bacterium
CCGGCGCCGCCCACGGCGCCAAGCGTGCCGTCGCCGGAAAGGTACAGCTTCCCGCTGGCGTCCGCGTCGTAATGCCACTGGGCGTCATACGCAGGCGCTACGCATATTCCGGCAAAGCCGCTGCCGCCGGTGAGGCGGTTTTCGCCCTCGACCGTGAGGCGAAGCGCCGCGCCCGCATCCACCTGAATGGCAGGCGTGCCGGACGCCGTGATTTGCAGGTTCGAGATGGTGATATCATGCGCTCCGCTCTCGACCACAATGGCTCCGCTGCCCGTGCCGGTGACGGTGTAGGGGCCGGTATAGGCAATCTGCTGGGACTGGCCCTGTCTATAACCCGTCTCCGTGATATGGATGTCCCCGTTTGCGATATTGAGTTCTTCTGCGAGCACAGCGGTCCCCAGGCCGCAGAAAAACAGAATTCCCATCACCAGCACAGGGGCCATCAGACCGACGAGATGTCTCCGTATCAAGAGAAAAAACCTCCTTCGCAATGCTTTTTTCCCTGTTTAAGAAAAATACGCCAGCATCCTACGCCACCGGTTCGTATATGGAACCTCTCACATCCCCCGCTGCAAACGTCTGATACGACGCAGATTTTGAAGCGGCGCGGCATCTGCTGCAACACTTCTGCCAAAACCGGGAACGCGGACAAAGAGAACGAGCCGATCCCGTATGCTCCGACGGAGCTCGTCCGCGGTACGGCCACATGGCCCATGCATCGCATCCCGACGGAACAGACGCAGCCTCTCACACGAGTATTTATCATAATAAAAAAGCCACCCTTTCCGGATGACTTTGCCGTGATTGGTCGTTTTTCTGTCGCAATTGGTCAGCCGTTCAGGATGACGCACACGGTTAAGACGTTATTTTCCAATGTATAGCGGATATTTCCGCCGTATTTCCTGGCGGCCAGAACCATGCTGTCGATTCCGGTGCCTCTCGTTAGAAGCATCCCGTTTTCAATCGCCAATCCGGGCTTGCAGGGGTTACGGCACACGATCACGGTCTTGTTTGAAACCGTGTGGATATCCACGTGAATCTCCCCGTGCGAGCCGCATTCCTTGCAGCCGTTCAACGCGTTTTCCAAAATATTGGAAAGAATGGCGACAAAATCCATATCCGCGATGGGCGACTCCTGCTGCGTATCCGCTGACGCCGACATCAGGATGCCGTCTTTTTGCGCTTTGATGGAAAAGCTGCTCAGGATGGCGTTGACGGTAGCATGTGGGCAAAATACCTTCGGCTTTGCCGCGTCCAGACTGTCGTGATACTGCTGCACGTAGCGCAGGGCTTCTTTGATATCGCCCTTTTGCAGCAGCGCCGCGATGTTTTGGTTGCGGTGCCGGAAATCGTGGCGGATGGTCCTGAGCATCATTTCGTTCTCGCTTGCAAGCGCAAGCTGCCCTTGCAGGTATTCTGTATTTTTCCCGATGAGCTCCATTTTACTTTCATTGCTCATATACCGAATCGTTTCAAAGACGACCCAGAGCACAGAGCAATAAATCATCACGACGACCGCAAACAAAATCACATTTTCAACGCGGCTGTTGTACGGATAGAAAAGCACCACGAAAGACGCAAACGCAACCAGGAACAGCGTGGAAACCAGGGAGATGGAATACCATGTCCGCTTTTTTCTAACCGGGACCGTTCGTATGCGGGGACGAAGAAACTTCAGGTACGCCAGCACCGTTGGGATATACAGCAAAGTTCTCGCAATATTCCTTGCGTACTGCATTTCGATGCCGGACATGGAGGGAAACAGCGCGTTGCAGATCAGGACAGCCACAAAATGAAAGATACAGAACAGGTTGGAATAGCTGATAAACAAAAACAGCTTCTTGCAAAACACATCCGACGAGGTCCAGATAAAAATAAGAAAACCGGCGGCGATGGTGGCGGAAAATGCGATGCTCACCGTATGGGTCGACTCGGCTCCAAGACAGGCGGACAGGACCAGCGTGCTCCCGAGGAAAAACGCGGCATACAACGCATAGATCAGCGCGGTTTTTCGGACGGAATACTTTCGTTCGGTCATGGCGGCGTAACAGAGGATATGCGTCAGAGCCATCAAGCCCAGCAGCGCTATTTGATGACTCACCGCCCGGTCGCCTCCCTCGTATAGAAATCAAAATACTGCTGCTTCACCTCGCTGCGCAGGCGCCTGGGTACAGGGACCGTATCGCCGTTTGCCATTGCCAGCGCAGCCGGCAGCACGCTTTGCACGCAGCGCAGATTGACGATGTACGAAGCGCCGATGGCCACCAAGCCGCTCGCGCCCTGAAACAGCGCCTTCAGCTCCGTCAGCGTCATGCGCGCTTTCAGGCAGTTGCCAGGTTTCAGATGGATCTCCAGGCTGTGGTTTCTGGCTTCCGCATAGGCAACGGAGTACACATCCATCCGATGAATTTCATTTCCGCATTGAATGGGGACATACAGACGCCGGCGCCTTTTTTCGATCACCCGGTCAAGCGTATCCGTCAGGCGCTCTTTCGTGTAGGGCTTTGTGAGATAGTCGTTGACATGCAGAGCAAAAGCCTCCACCGCAAAGTCCGCGCTGGCGGTGAGGAAGATGATGTCGGCGGCGTCTTCGCTTTTGCGCTTGATTTCCCGCGCGATGTCCGTGCCCAGAACGCCGGGCATACAGATATCCAGAAGCGCAATGTCCGGAGCGCCGCTTCTGTCCATTTCATCCAGCATATCAAGAGGATTGGAAAAGCAGCGGATGGAAAGAAACAAATCCGGATGCTCTCCGGCATAATCCTCAAGAAGCTTTTGCACCGTTTCCAGCTCGCTTTTCTGATCGTCGCAAATCATGCGAAGCATCGTTTCGCCACCTTTGCTTCTATGAAAAAGGACGCCTGCCGTCCCTGGGGGTCACAGTAATGTAAAATTATAGCAAGGAACTCGTTTTCCTTCAACCGGAGGCGTGCGCGGCTGCTTGGGGAGGCGCGGCCTACTTCGCGGGAAGGGGGACGAGCGTTCCTTTGCCGGGACGATTGGACCGGCAGGAAAGCGAAAAAAGCGGACGTCGTTTGCAGGAAATGGCGCATCTGCTGCGTTTGATCAACAGAGGTGGTTGAAAATGACAAAACGCATCCTGGCGCTGCTGCTGACTTTGCTGCTTCCGGCCGCGGCCTGCGCGCAAGAGGAATGGACCAGCGTGCACTTTGACCCCACGGACCGGCACGGCGCGGTGGACTGCATCTTCGTGCTGGCGCACAGCCATACCGAAAACACGGGCGACAAGTATACCATGCAGCTGGAATGGGCGGCGGTGGGCGGCGGAGAAGGGGAGATTCGCTATGCGGGCGAGCTGTCCATGAACGAACCGTCCGGCCTCGGCTATTTCTATGAGCAGCAGGGAGAAAGCGTGTACTGGCCGGTGAAGCTGGACATGGAGGGCATGATCGAGCCGGTCATCGCGCTGCTGCCCGAAACGCTGGAGGAAGCCCGCCGCTTCGGCGACGCGCTCACACGCTGTCAGATTCGCCTGCCGGCATGGTCCGAGATGGGGGAGAGAATGCTCAGCTTCCCCGGGGCGGAGGGGACGGTCGCGGTGCATCTGGCGCCGTCCGCACACAGCCCGCGCGCGGCAGACGGCAAAGCGGCGGTGGCGCTGAACGAGCCGTTCTATTGCTATGGCGCGGAAGATGGCTGGCTGATGATCCGCTACAGTGCAAACGGCGGGCGCGTGTGGCGCATCGGCTATATCGACCTGGCCGCTCTGCCGCAGACGGGAGGGTTGGAACAAACGCCGCACTTGCCCTTTGCCAGCGAGACGGGCGCGCGCGTGCAGCTGGAGACGGACGCGCCGCTGACCGACGATCCCACCGGCGGCGCGGAGATTCTGGCCCTGCTGCCTGCGGGCACGGAGGTGACCTATCTGGCGGTGCTGCCGCCCTTCTACGGCTATGTGGAAACGGCTTTGCCGGGCGGAACGGTGCGGGGGTTGGTGCCGCTGACGGCGCTGGGCCGCGCGGACGGCCCGGAGGAAGTGCTCTTGCGGGCGAGCGAGCAGCTGTGCGGCGCCTGGAAGCTGTACGCGGGCGGCGGCTATGACGGCATATGGCGCTTTGCCGCGGACGGCACCTTCTCGCGCGAGAGCGAATACGCGCCGGGCGTCACGGAGCGCGGCACGTGGTCGCTGGCGATGCCGACGCAGGAAGTGGTGACCCGCGAGCGCTTCTGGACCGCTCCGCAGTGCGTGCTGACCTGCGTCCTTGAGGACGGTCGGGCGCAGACGGTGGGCATCACGCTTTCGCAATGGCAGGGACTGCCCGCGCTGAACATGATCCTTGGCGAGGAGGGCGGGGGCATGTACCTGCGCCCGGAGGACTGCGCGGGATAAGCGCCGCGCTGTAAAGAGAGAAAAAGGCCTCCCTGACGCACCCCATCAGGTACGTCAGGGAGGCCCGCGGTTTAACGCGAGGTCAGGCCAGTTTGAGCCGGTAGCCGCATTTGTAGACGGTTTCGATATATTCGCCGCCCAGCTTCTTGCGCAGGCGCTGCACGTGCACGTCCACCGTGCGCGTTTCGCCCATGCTCTGGTAGCCCCAGGCGCGGCGCAGCAGCTGCTCGCGGCTCACGGGGATATCCGGCTTTTCCATCAGCGCCAGCAGCAGCGCAAACTCCTGCGCCGTCAGCTCCACGCGGCGGCCGTCCAGCAGCGCTACCCGCTCCTTTTCGTCCACGCTCAGCTCGCGCAGCGGCGCGCACTCGCCCAGCGCGTTGTGCACCTTGGCGTGCAGCGCCTTCTGCGAAAAGGGCACCGTCAGCACGTCGCTGCGTCCGCCATAGAGCGCGCGTAGATGGGCGCTCATCTTGCGGTCGCCCGTTAAAAACAGAATCGGGCAGCCGCGCTTCTGAAAGACCTCCAGAAGCGGGCGGCAGGTGGTCCAGCGCAGCTGCGCGTCCATCAGCACCAGGGGGGTGCTATCGTCCGAAAAGGAAGGAATCACGTTCTCGTCGCAGCGGATTGCGTTGTACTTCTCCTTTTTCAGGGAGTCGCAAAGCTTCTGCGCGATGATTTCATTGGGTTCATAAATCATGATGGTTGCCATGCGATCACCTCACAGTTATTATGACGAACGAAGGTGTCCTTTTGTTGCATGTTTTGTGAACAAACTGTAACGTTTGGAAAGAGAATTGAAAGAAATGGACCCTTCCTGCCGGGAGGCGCAGCTGCATCTTGCATCCCCGCGCCGCACAGGCTATAATGGAAATCAGCGGCACACGATCCATACGGGCCGCAAGAAATGCTCCGGCGCATCCGTTATGTTAGTGGGCGGCTCGCCGGGCCTCAAGGGAGACGCTATGCAAAGAGTCAAACCAAAAATGAGCCGGCGGAAGGCGTTTTTGGTGCTGTTTCTGATCCTGGCGGGCATCGGCCTGCTGGTGTGGGGCGGCATTTCGCTGTTTTCCGTGCGCCTGGTCACCAATGTGACGGCCTCGCTGCTGCCATGTCCCTACAGCGACACCATCATGCCCTTCGGGCAGAACGTGCTGTACTACGACGGCGTCAGCATTCACTGCATGAGCGATACCGGGTCGGTGCGCTGGTCGTTCCAGATCGGCGCGGATGCGGGGTATGACTGCAACGACTCCGTCGTGGTGGCCTGGGCGGGCAGCACCATCTACATCCTGGACCAGAACGGCAACTCGTCCTACAACGACAACCTGGGCGAGGAGATCCAGTTTGCCCGTGTGGGCACGCAGTACGTGGCGGCTGTGATCGGCGAAACCACCGCCCCCCGCCTGGTGGTCAAAGACCACACCGGCGCGCACATGGATGAGGAGGCAGACGCCTTCGACACGCTGATCCTTTTGGACGTGGGCTTCTACGGCAAGAACGGCGAATACATGTGGACGCTGGCGCTGGACGTGTTCGGCACGGCGGCCAATACGATTCTCAACACCTTTGAGGTGGGCAAGATGAACACGGGCGAGGTGTCTTTGGGAGAGCCTATCGCCTATGCCGTAGTATATGAAAACAGCCTGCTGCGCGTGATCAACACCCGCAAGATGCTCACCTTCAACGACCGCGGCACGGAGGATACCTCGGCCAGCGTGCTGGTGTACGGCTGGCGGCTTCTGGACGCAGAGGTGCCCGAGCGCGGCAACGCGCTGATGCTCTTTGCACCCACCTCCCAGACGGACAGCATTTTCGACATCCGCGAGCTGCGCCTGATCTCCGGCAGCACGGACAAGCGCTACAGCCTGCCCGATACCTGTATCGGCGCGGCGGTGTGGAACAGAACGGTCTATGCCCTCAGCGCCACCACGCTCTACCGCGCCGGTATCAACGACAGCCGCTTTACCACCTATGAGCTGCCCATGGCAAGCCAGGCCACGCGCCTGGTAGGCACGCTCACCAACGGCCGCGCCATCGTGGCCTGCGGCGACGAGGTCTACGTCATCACGCTTCCCCAGGCGGTGAACACATTCAGATGAGCGGCTAAAGGAGGGATGTTTCCTGAACGCGATTGACCTTATCGTGATCGGCATCATTGCCCTGTGCACGCTGTTTGGCCTGTATCGGGGCTTTATCCAGTCCGTGCTCAACCTGGCGGGCGGGCTTCTGGCCTTTGTGGGCTCCTTCCTGCTGTTTCCCACGC
>USFL01000087.1 GCA_900553905.1 uncultured Eubacteriales bacterium
CTATCGCGACGCCTGGCACCTCAAGAGCATCTACCGCAAGCACGGCCGGGGCAAGAGCCTGAAAAAATATCCTGCCCTGTCGCTGTGGGAAGCGTGGATGGGCCTGCCGGGCGTCACGAAAATCAACCTGCTCAACTACGTGCCATACAGCAAGAAGGAAGCCATCGAAACCCTGTCACGCGAGTTTGATTGGGAGTATTACGGCGGCAAGCACTTTGAAAGCCGGTTTACCAAGTACTTTCAAAGCGTATATCTGCCCCGCAAGTTTGGCTATGACAAGCGCCGCGCGCATCTGAGCTGTCTGATCCTCAACGGCGAAATGACCCGCGAGGAGGCGCTTGCAGAGCTGGCCAGGCCGCCCTATCCCCTTGAGCAGCAAAAGGAGGATGAGAGCTATATCCTCAAGAAGCTGGACATTGATCCGGACACATGGCAGCGCGTTCTGGAGGCGCCTCCCACGCCGGACGACGCGTACTTCTCGCAGCAGAAGCTGTTCAATGCCGCGCGGCGGCTGCTGGGCCAGAAGGGGCTGGACCGCATCAAGCAGCGCCGCTATACCGCCAGGGGATGACCAACCCGACCGAGAAGGCTGCCTTTGCCACACGCAAGCGTGAGCATACGGGCCCCAGAGAAGGAGATTCTGCCAATGACGCATGACCCCGTGGCATCCGGGAAAACGATCTGGAAGGGGCGCGCCTTCAACGCGCCGGCGCTGATTGTGCTGGCGCTGGTGTTTGCGGGCTCCTATTTCATGTTCCTGCGGGAATTTGCCTATCAGAACGCGGACCTTTATATCCACGCGATGATCGCGCATGATTTTGACTTTACCGACCTGCACTCCATCACCAGCCGCCTGTCCTATCCCGTATGGCACATCGTGGTCAGCGCGCTCTACCAACTGGGCGTGCCGCTGGGCCATGCTGCTGCGGGCGTGTGCGCGCTGTGCAAGGGGGTCACCTTCCTGCTGACCTACTGGCTTGTGGGCGCCATGGCGGGTGAGCGGGCCAACCGCTGGGCAGTGCTGGGGCTGAGCGCGTTTTTGATGATCGTGACGGGCGTGCTGGTCATGTCCGTGTCCGACGCGGTCTATCGCGGCGTAGGATCGCCCAATGTGTGGCACAACCCAACCCAGCAAACCGTGACCGCCGCCATGATGCTGGTGATGCCGTGGCTTGCGCACTGCTGGTACGAGTTTGCAAGGCAGGTGGAGGCCGGAAAGCAGCGCGTGCTTCTGCCCTGGTGGAAGATCGTGGTGCTGGCGGTTTTGTGCATGGGCAGCGTGGCCTGTAAGCCCACGTTCATGCAGGCGCTGCTGCCCGCTGCGTTCGTCATGTACCTGGTGGAGGTGTTCCGCCACAAGAAGGAATGGCGCTATTTCGGGCAGATCGTGCTGGCGTTTTTGCCGTCGGTGGGCTATTTCCTGCTGAGCTACCTGTATTATACGGGCGTGGTGGTGGAATTCACCAGCGGGGTGGAGGTCGGCATCACGGTGGAAACGGCCTGGGTAGCCGTGCGCAATACGCTGATGATGTCCGCCTGTCCCCTCATGGCCGTGATCGTCTGCTACCGCAAAGGCATGTTCAAGGACCGGCTGGTGGTGCTGGCGCTGCTGATGACCGCCTTCAGCGTGCTGGAGGCCATGGCTTTCCGCGAGACGGGCATGCGGGAGGGACACGGCAATTTCACCTGGGCGGCCAACAGCAGCTCGTTTTTCCTGTGGGTGGTGATGACGGGCGTGTTCCTTCGCACGTTCACGCAGGATGCGCGGTCGGGCGCGCTGCGCTTCGTCCGCGGACTGGGCTATGCCGCGGTGGGCGGCCTGTTTTTGTGGCATGCCTATTCGTCGGTGTATTACCTGCACTACCTGCTGACCACCACCAATGCGTTTTGACACTTAAGCCGCGGCATGGTATAATGCCAGTATCTGATTGAAAAGGGAGCTGAAAGGATGCGCAAATAAGTCTGCCGGAACCTCGCTCATGTGGATGGGACGGGGAAGGAGCAAGCGGGTTCCTGCGCGTGCGCGGGGGCGGCTTTGCCATGGCAGACGGGCGCGGCCGGAAGGCTCCTTTTTTGCTGCGCTTTTTTGCCCTTTCCCTGTCGGAAAGGAGAAACGTGCATGCAGCTGTCTATCCGAGATCTCACCTTTGCCTACCCGGGCGGAGAGCCCGTGTTTGAACATCTGAACCTGAATCTGGATACCGGCTGGCGGCTGGGGGTGATCGGCCGCAACGGGCGCGGCAAAACCACGCTGCTGCGCCTGATGATGGGGTGCATGCCCTTTGAAGGCGCGATTGACCTGCCGCTGGAGGCGGTATACTTTCCCTATGAGGTTTCGGATGCCTCATTGCCGGCTCTGGAGGTGCTGCGGCGGGCGGCCCCGGGAGCAGAGGAATGGCGCATCCTGCGGGAATGGAAACTGCTGGGCGTAACGGAAGAAGCGCTGGACCGTCCCTTTGGGACACTCAGCAAGGGCGAGCAAACCAAGGCGCTGCTCAGTGCGCTGTTTGCGCGGGAGGACGCCTATCCTTTGATTGATGAGCCGACCAATCACTTGGATGTACATGGACGTGAGCTGGTGGCACGCTATCTCAGGCGCAAGGATGGCTTTTTACTGGTGAGCCACGACCGCGCCTTCCTTAACAGCTGTGTCGATCATGTGCTGGCGCTGAATCGAAGTGATGCCTGGGTAATGCAGGGTGATTATGATGCTTGGCAGGAACGCTTCGATCAACAGAATGCCTGGGAGGAAGCGCGCAACGAGGACCTTAAGCGCGATATCGTACGGCTGGAGGCAAGCGCACGCCGTGCTGCACGATGGAGTGACCGCTGCGAAAAGGGAAAGTTCCATGTTGCACCCAGCGAAACGGCGGCGGTGGACCGAGGCTATGTGGGCGCGCGGAGCGCCGCCCTGATGAAACGATCCGCCAATACGCAGCGCCGCCGTGAGCGTGCCGTGGAGGAAAGGCGCGGCCTGCTTCATAACGTGGAGCGCGTGGGAGAACTGCGGCTGACAGTGCTGCGCCATCCCAAAGAAACACTGGTGCGCGTGGAGGAGGGCGTGGTACGCTATGATGGACGCGTCGTGTGCGAGGGGCTACGCTTTGACATCCGCCGAGGGGACCGCGTGGCGCTGACCGGGCCCAACGGCGCGGGCAAGAGCAGCGTACTCAGAGCCCTGTGCGGCGCGGGCGGGGCGCTGGAAGGCAAGGTGAGCCTTGCGTCCGGGCTGGTCGTGTCCTATGTGCCGCAGGAGGCGGAGGGACTGTGCGGCGGCATGCGGGATTTTATCCAGCGAAATGGGCTGGATGAAACACTGTTCAAAGCGATTCTGCGCAATATGGATATGAGCCGGGAACACTTTGATCAGGACCTGAGCGAATTGAGCCAGGGACAGAAAAAGAAACTATTGCTGGCCAGAAGCCTGTGTACGCCTGCACATCTCTATCTATGGGATGAGCCACTTAATTATATTGACGTTTTGAGCCGACGGCAGGTTGAAAATCTCATCCTGCGCTATGCGCCCACGTTGTTGGTGGTGGAACACGACGCACGCTTCCTGGAAACGGTCTGCACACGTGAGGCCATCCGCCTGCAGCCCGCCTCTTGAAACCCGGTCTCACCTCTGTTACAATGGCGGCAGACAGGAGGCGGTTTGTGATGACGGAAGAGGAGCGCATCTTTCAGGGGCTGCTGTTCCGGCCCGGAGCGCAGGAATTGCGGGAGATCAAGCTGCGCACGCACAATCTGTGCCAGCGCTACAATCAGACCTTTGAGGATGAGGTGGAAACCCGAGCGGCGCTGCTTGCGCAGATTGTGGGCGCCATGGGCGAGGATGGATTCATCCAGGGGCCGGTGCAGTTCCATTACGGCACGCATACGACCATCGGCAAGCGGTTCTTTGGAAACTTCAACCTGACCATCCAGGACGACGCGCGCGTGACCATCGGGGATGATGTAAACTGCGGCCCCAACGTGACCATCGTCACGCCCGTACACCCGCTGCTGCCTGACGAGCGCAGGCGGATGCTCGGCCCGGACGGGCAGGCTGCACATCTGTGCTACGCCAGACCTGTGGTGATCGGCAACGATGTATGGCTGGGCGCCAATGTGGTGGTGACCGGCGGAGTGACGATCGGGGACGGATGCGTGATCGGCGCGGGGAGCGTGGTCACGCGCGACATTCCGCCCTTCTCGCTGGCAGCGGGCGTGCCCTGTCGGGTGATCCGTCAGATCACGGAGAAGGACAGCACGCGCTTCCGTCCCGAGCTTTTGGGCGGCTACGCCCCTATGGGAGAATGAACGACGATCGCCCGGAGGCAACAGTGCCTCCGGGCGGTTTTGAATGTACGGGAAGGGATTCAGCCGGCTTTTTCATCCGCAGGCTTGAGCCGGGTGAAGATCATGCGTCCGGCGCTGGTCTGAAGCACGGTGGTGACCACGGCGGTTACGGTTTCGCCCACATAACGGCGGCCGTTTTCCACCACGATCATGGTGCCGTCGTCCAGGTAAGCGACCCCCTGGCCCGGCTCCTTGCCTTCGCGCACGATCTGCACGGTCAGTTCCTCGCCGGCCATGAGCATGGGCTTGAGGGCGTTGGCCAGGTCGTTGATGTTCAAAACGCGCAGGCCGGTCACGCCCGCGACCTTATTGAGGTTGTAGTCGTTGGTGACCACGGTGCCGCCATTGTCCCGGCACAGCCGCAGGAGCTTGACGTCCACCTCCTCCAGGTCGGGGTAGTCGGTCTCGTCCACAATGATGGGTGTTTTCAGCTCCTTTTGCAGCTTGGCCAGCACATCCAGCCCCCGGCGGCCCCGCGCGCGGCGCAGGCTGTCGCCGCTGTCGGCGATATGGCGCAGTTCCGCCAATACAAACTGCGGCACTACGATATCGCCCTCCAGAAAGCCGGTCTTGACGATATCCAGCACCCGCCCGTCGATGATGACCGATGTGTCCAGGTACTTGCGGGAAGGCCGGGCGGCTGGAATTGCTTCGCCTTCTTCCTCATCTTCCCCCTCTTCGGTCATGAGCAGGTCCGCATCATCCAGAATACCGGCCTCGGCGGCGCGGCGCAGGTGACGGCGCATGCGCGGGGTTTTGCCGCCGCGATAGCGGTGAAAGCCGATCCGAAGTCCCACATACCCAAGCACCACATAGGTCAGGGCGCTGAAGCTGATGGTAATCAGGCTCGCGCCTGCCGAAAGGATGAGCTGCGTGAGCAGGGCCGCTACCACCAGGCCCATGATCATCCCGATGGACGTCAGCACGATCTGCTGGGTAGGCATCGCGTCCCATCGCCGCTCGATGGCCGCGATCAGCTTCATGGTGCGGCCGATGATGGCACTGGAAAAGGCAAAGCACACGGCGGCGCCGACCAGGCACAGAGCCGCATACAGCGCGATAGGCGCATAGGGGGATTCGATCGGATACCAGCGGGAAAACAGCGGTAAAATCAGCGCTGCCAGCGCGGCTCCGATGCCCGCGCCAAGGAGCGTGATGAGAAAGCGCATCAGCTTCTCCACGGTTTTGTTCTTCATAATGCTTTACAACCTGCCTTCTGGTTCTCACTAATAATGTAGAAAAAGATCAGCCTACTACGGCGAGGGCCTGCATCAGCGTGTCATTCGTACCCCGTCGATGGGACGGAGGCGCTTGAGATTCTGCCGGGGCAACAGGATATCCGTGAACCCCAGGCGCACGCATTCGGCCACGCGCCGCTCGGCCTGCGCCACGGGACGGACCTCGCCGCAGAGGCCCACTTCGCCCATGACGCTGAGCGTAGGAGAAAGGGTAAAGCCCATCAGGCTGGAGGCCACGGCCACGCACACGGCCAGATCCGCCGCGGGATCGCTCAGGGCCAGTCCGCCCGCCACGTTGATGTACACGTCCTGATCGAACAGCTTTTTGCCGGCGCGCTTTTCCATGACCGCCAGAAGCAGCGCCACGCGGCCGGAATCCATGCCGCCCACCGTGCGCTTGGGGACGGTGTAGAACGACCGGGACGCCAGGGCCTGAAGCGTACACAGCACCACGCTGCCGCTGATACCGCGGGCGCGCTGGCTGAGCAGGCTTTCGCTGGGATTGGTTACGGGGACCATCCCCTCGGCGCGCATTTCAAACACGCCCAGTTCGTTGACCGAACCGAAGCGGTTCTTTACGGCACGCAGAAGCCGGTACTCGTGCTGGCGGTCGCCTTCAAAGTAGAGCACCGCGTCCACCATGTGCTCCAGAACGCGCGGCCCCGCAAGGCTGCCTTCCTTGGTCACGTGGCCCACGATGAATACCGAGGTGCCCGTTTCCTTGGCAAAGCGCACAATCGCGCCCGCACTTTGCCGCACCTGCGACACACTGCCCGGGGCGCTGGCGCTGTCCTGGGAGACCATGGTCTGGATGGAGTCGATGATGAGCACGTCGGGCTGCAGACGGCCGCATTTCTCCAGCACGCTTTCCACGTCGTTTTCCGTGAGCACGTAGAGCGTATCCTGCGGCACGCCGATGCGCGACGCGCGCATTTTGATCTGATGAGCGCTTTCTTCGCCGCTGACATAGAGCACGCGGCACTGCTGGCTGAGACTTCCGGCCACC
>USFL01000088.1 GCA_900553905.1 uncultured Eubacteriales bacterium
AACATGGCCAGCAAAATGGAAAGCAGCGCCGCCCGGGCCTGCGGGAACGCCTCGTCCGCTATGGAGGAGCCTGCCAGACGCACAATTTCCGGATTGATGGAGTCATAACCCAGCAGCGTGGGGGCGCTCATGGCGCACAGGCCCGTGATGAAGGTCATGACAGTGAGGGAAAACATGGTGGGAATCAGCGTGGGGAACACCACGCGAAGCAGCACCTTGAAGGGCTTGGCGCCCATGTTGCGCGCCGCCTCCACAGTGTTGTAGTCGATGCTGCGGATGGCGTTTCGAAGAAACAGCGCGTGGTTGGACGTACAGGCAAACGTCATCGTAAACAGCACCGCATTGAAGCCCGAGAACCAGTTGCGGTTCATATTGGGGAACATTTCATACAGCCAGCTGGTCAAAATGCCGTCGCTGTCATAGAGGAACAGATAGCCCGTCACCAGCGCCACGCCGGAATAGATCAGCGTGGTCATGTAGCCCAGCCGCAGGATCTTCGCGCCCTTGATGTCAAAGTATTCCGTCAGAAGCACGATGCTGACGCCCACGATGTTGACCGTCACCACCAGGCACAGCGCCAGCTTGAGCGAATTCCACACGTACTTGGGCATGTTGCCCGCAAAGAAGAAGCGGATGACGGCCAGCGGATCGGTCACGCCGTCAGCGTTTTTGACGGTAAAGATCTGCGTCAGCGTGTTGAGGCACGGCAAAAGCATGAAGCCGAAGAACAGATAGACAAAAAATGCGATGCCAAATGTTTTGGCCAGCAGGTTGGGTTTGAACCATGAGGAGGCCTTTGCGTTCATGCGGCTGCCCCCTTTAGCGCGCGTCGGGCGCGGCGTCGTAGCTCATCACGTCCACGGGATGAATGCCCACAGTCACCTTTTCGCCCGGCTCATAGATGTTGATGCCGTCGTTCTTTTCAATGGCTTTGATGGTCTGGCTGCCTGCATGAATATAATACTTGATGTACAGGCCATAGTATTCACGGCTTTCGATCACGCCGTCCAGCCGCAGCTCGTTATCGTCCGCGGGACGGTTGACGCGGATGCGCTCCAGCCTGACGAAGTGGTGCTGCGCGGGGTCCAGCTTCATGCCATCGGCTACCTCCCCTTCCAGGCGGTTGATGTCGCCAATGAAGTTGCAGACAAACTCCGTCCTGGAGTGGTTGTATACCTCGTTGGGCGTGCCGATCTGCTCGATAAACCCCTTGTTGAACACGGCGATCCGGTCCGACAGGGTGAGCGCTTCCTCCTGGTCATGGGTCACATAGATGGTGGTGATGCCAAAGTCGCGCTGCATCTTTTTCAGCTCATTGCGCAGCTGTACGCGCAGCTTGGCGTCCAGATTGCTCAGCGGTTCGTCCATGCAGATGATGGCAGGCCCTGTGACCAGCGCACGGGCGATGGCCACGCGCTGCTGCTGGCCGCCGGAAAGCTGGCTGACCGCCTTTTCCAGCTGTTCGTCGGACAGGTCCACCTTGCGGGCGATAGCGCGCACCTTATCATCGATTTCCTGCTTTTTGAGCTTTTGCACCTTCAGGCCGAAGGCGATGTTGTTATAGACCGTCATGGAAGGGAAAAGCGCATAGCTCTGAAACACGATGCCGATGTTGCGCTTTTCGATGGGCACGTGGGTAATATCCGCGCCCTTGACGCTGACCGTGCCGGAAACCGGCTCGATAAAGCCGGTGATGGTACGCAGCGTAGTGGTTTTTCCGCAGCCGGAGGGGCCCAGAAAGGTGAAAAACTCGCCTTCGCGCACCTCCACGTTGATGTTGTGCAGCGCCTCAAAATCACCGAACTTAACCACAATGTCCTTCAGTTCGATCATGCCGCCGACAGCCCCCTTTTGCGCTTTGTTGAGAATATGGATATGGCGAGCCCGATGGCTTCAGGCCCGCCATATCGCTCATTGAGAAAAATGCTTTTTTCGGCTCACGCCGGCCAAAAGCGTCATTCGCCGGCAGCCTGCGTCAGCACGGACCAGTCCAGATTATCCCAGTCGGGCTCGGTGGGAGCAGCGCTGTTGTCGGCCCAGTAGAAGCCCAGGTTGGTCATGATGTTGGTCCATTCGCTGGAGTGCTCGCCCACGTATTCGGCGTAGGTCATATCGGTGCCTTCGACGGTCTCCAGCGCAAAGTTCTTAAGCGTGTAGATCGCGGGCGTCTCGTCGTAGATCTCGGCCACGGCGGCGGTGTTGCAGGGGAAGGAGTCAAACTCGTCCGCCCATTCGGCCTGCGTGTCGGCGGAGCCGAACCACTCGGCAAAGGCGACCACAGCCTCGGTTTCCTCGGCGGTGCGGCCCTCGCGGTCGAGGATGCCCAGGTACTCGGCGATGTAGTAGGTGCCGTCGGCGATGTCAACCAGCGCCCAGTTTTCCGGCTCCAGGGTGCCCGTCAGCGGATGCTCAGAGCTGTCGGCCGCGCTGTCCACGTTGCCGTAGAGCGAGCTGGAGTAGAAGGTCGAAACCTGGACCTCGCCGCGGTTCAGCGGATCAAAGCCGTAGCTGTCGCCGGTGTAGATGCCGTTCTGGCAGTAGTTCCACAGGGTCTTCCAGCCCTCCACGGAGATGCCGCCCGCAGGGGATTCGGGATCGGTGAAGGGGAAGAGCATGGCGCTGTTGATGTTGGAGTTGGTGGTGCCGCCGACCTTGCCCTGACGGTACCAGGTGTAGCCGCAATCCACGATGTCAGCCCAGTGCTCGAAGCTCAGGGCTTCGCCGTTGGTGCCCAGCTCGTCGGTGCGGTAGAGCATCAGCACGTTCTGGATGACCAGGCCGTAGGCCTTGCCGTCGTACTTGTACTCGCCCACTTCGTCGGCCCAGGTGGGGGTCCAGTCCATCACCTTGAGGTTCTCGTAGGTGCCGTTGACCAGCTGGGACCAGCGGGTCTCGTTCAGACCGAAGATGATGTCGCCGTCCTTGTTCTCATTGGCGGCCTGGATGGCGGCGGTATCGCCGGAGATGACGCTGTTGTCATCCAGCGAGATGGTGAAGCCAGCGGCCTTGGCGGCATTCTCCAGCCAGGTGGCGCGCTCGGTGGAGTTGGAGTTGGAGTAGATGCGGATGGTGTAGCCGCTGTAATCCTTCCCCTCCGCGCTGGCAAAGGAGCATACGCTCAAGACCATTAGCAGTGCAAGAACGACAGAAAAAACCTTTTTCATACCTGGAAATCCTCCTTTTTTCGCTTGCCGGTTCTGTGTAAGCAAGGACTAGAAGCTTTTTTGCTATTATATCACAGTCCTTATTTCCTGTAAACCGCTGACGGGAATTTTAGAAAGCGGAAGAACAGCAAAAAAACGGTGGCAGACGAAGCGGGGGAGGTCCTTCAGGCGCGGCGCCGCGGCCTCCCAAACGCCGCCATTCCCACCTGGAGCAGCAGCGCCGCGCCGGAGGCGGCCATCAGCCACCGCAGCGGCAGCCGGTCCGCCAGCAGCCCAAACACCGCCATTCCAAGCGGCATACAGCCTGAATAGACCGCGCCCATCAGTCCGAACACGCGCCCCTGCATGGCGGGCGCCGAGCGCTCCTGCAGCAGGGTGGAAACGGTGGTCTGAACCGTGGTCAGCGCAACGCCGTAGAGCGCCATCAGGACCAGATAAACATCGAATCGGCCGGCAAATGCCATGAGGATGGACAGGCTTGCGAAGACGGTCAGCCCTGCGAGCAGCGTGCGTTCCTTTTGGGCAAAGCCGCCCCACAGGCCCATCAGAAGGCCGCCGGCCGTCATGCCGGCAAAGCCGGCCAGCTCGGTCGCGGTAAGGTGCCCGTAGCTGTCGCCAAAGACCCGGCTCACGTGCAGCCCTGCCAGAAACCCGCCGGGCACGCAGAAAAAGACGAAAGCGCCATAGACGGCGAGCAGACAGCCCACCGACCGTTCGCGCATGGCATAGGACACGCCGTCCCGCAGGGAACGCCACACGGGCTCGGACGCCGGACCTTTTGCAGCGGCGGGGAGCGGCACGCGCAAAAGCAGCGCCACGCCCAGCGCGGCGGTGACCACGTCCAGCCAGAGGGTGGAGCGCAGCGTGCCGGCGGCGAGCACCGCGCCCGCCGCGGCCGGGGCGGCAAACTGCACAGCCGACTGTACGGCGGCGTTGATGCCGTTGAAGCGCATGCGGCTGTCCGCCGGCACCAGAAGGGGGACCGTGGCGTTGACCGCCGGCGTCTGCACGCCCGCGCCCACGGAACGGACCACCGAGAGCACAAGCAGGGCGGCCAGCAGCGCATGCGCTTCGGAGAGCATGGGCATGAACAAAATCATGATCAGCGTCACGCCTGCGATGCCCAGGTCAGCCCCAGCAATCAGCAGCCTGCGGGGAAAGCGGTCCGCCCATACTCCGCCGATGAAGGAAACCGCAAACTGCGGCAGATAGGAGCAGATGCTGAAGGCGGCCACCCATGTCCCCGAATTCGTCGCAATCGTGGCATACCATACGATGGCCATCTGCACCAGCGTGGAACCGAAAAGAGTGATGCTCTGGCTGACGAGAAACAGGGCCGCACGACGTTTGACGTTCAGGTTCAACGCTCCCACCCCCTAGCCGCGCACGGGCCAAATCATGCGCTGGGTGGGATAGCCGAACTCCGTCAGCAGCTCCCCTTCCAGAAAGCCAAGCCGCTTCCATTCCCTGCGATAACCCGGGTCTGCCGGATCGCGCTCCCGGTAGGTGGTCAGGCTCAATTCCCGCTGTGAGGGAACCCTTTGCCGTACAGCTCTGAGCAGCGGCGCGGACAAGCCTGGCACGCGGTACTGCGGGTGAACGCCCAGGTAATCGACGCAGCCGGTGTCGCAACGGAAACCGACCGCCCCGACCGTCCGGCTGCCGCTGCTTAGAATAAGCGCTTCTCCCCGCGCCATGCGCGCTTTGAGCCACGCCAAGTGCTCCGCCTCGTCTAGATGGGGATAGCCGTCCACCACCTGCCGAAGCAGCGACATCCAGGCCGGAAGATCCCTCTCCTGTGCCGGACGGATGGCGGACAGGGGCGCCTGCGGACACAGGCGGATAGGTAGCTGCAAGGGATAGAAAGCGCGCCGCCGGCGGTATTCGGCCGGCGGAATCTTGTACATGGCGCGGAAGGCATCGGTGAATGCCTGTTGGCTCCGGTAGCCCGCAGTCAGGGCCAGGTCGCACAAGGGCGCGCAGGAATCTATCAGACGGCGCGCCGCCTCGGTCAGCCGCCGCCGGCGGGCATACTGGTGCAGGGTCGTGCCCAGAGCGCCGGAAAACGCCCGATGCAGGTGATATTTCGAGTAATGCGCCGCCTGCGCCACAGCCTCGAGCGTGACGTCGTCCTCCAGATGGGCTTCGATGAAATCCAGGGCTGTGTCGATCATCCAAAGCCGGTCGCCGTCCATGCCGATTTCCCTCCCTGCGCGTGTTCTGCGCTTAGCATAGCACAAAACGAAGCCGCTGTTTACAGGATTCTTGCGCAATGGAGAAGAACAGAAAAGCAATGGCCTGCGAACGGAGGCCGCGCGGCCGTCCCTTCGCTACATCAGGGCGCGGCGCGCATTTTCCAAACGTTGCAGATACAGCCTGTAGATCAGCTCGATCAAGAAGGCCTGCGCGCTGACCGCCGTGCCCGCCCCGTCAAATCCGCCGCACAAGAGCGTGTTATCCGCCAGAACGCTCAGGGACAGTTTGGACAGAGGGGAAATGAGAATCAGGTAGCAGCCCTTTCCGCGGAGCAGTCTGGCCAAATCCGTCAGAGACGCGGGCGAGTCGTTTTGCACAAACAGGATGACCGCGTCCTTGGACGTGACGGTGGCACAGAGCCGGCGCTGCTCGTGCGCGTTGAGCGCGCAGTGGACCTTGGGCATGGCCAGCAGGAGCTGGCGGTAGGCGCCGAACATCGATACCATCGATTTGCCCGCGCCAAAGACCAGAATGCGGTCCGCCAGCATCAGCCGGCGCACCAGCTCGTCCATCTGACCGGGCTGCAGCAGCTGGTAGGTTTCGCGCAGCGCGTTGATACAACTGTCGTAGATGTGCCGGATCTGGGCTGAGATAGGATCGCTGTCGGCGACGGCCGGTTCGCTGACCTGTTCCCTGGCACACAGGCTTACCGCCAGCGCTGTGCGGAAGTCGCGGTAGCCGCTTACGCCCAACGTGCGGCAGAAGCGGAATACAGTGCTGTCCACTACATTGCACGCCTGCGCCAATGCGCTGATGCTCATGCTGAGAACGTCTTTTCCATGTTCGAGCACATAATCCGCTATGCTTTGCTCCATACGGGTAAACGTGCCGTAACGGCGGCTGATCGCGGCGAAAATGTCCTCGTACTTCACGGGAACTCCTCTCCTTGTAAAATTGAATATGTTGTTTTAGGACGTATTGCAATTGTAACATTTAGACAAAATAATGTCAATTGCAAAAATACATTCAGTATTAAAATGCTTCTTTCAGAGATAGAAGGACCATTGGAAGCACAGCTTTGCAACCATTGGAAGCACAGCTTTGCATGCGCGCTTGCGCATGGTGGCGAAGCGTGCTACAATAAAGCGAAACCATATCACGCGCGGGATGGCGAGGAGGAAGCATGAACAGCATTACCAACATGATCGCCGAGGGAAAGGGA
>USFL01000089.1 GCA_900553905.1 uncultured Eubacteriales bacterium
AACGAAAAGGAACTGCGCGCCGCGGTGGAGCGGCTGGTGCTGTGCGAGCTGGCCAAAACGGGTCAGCGCTACGTGCCGGTGATGTCCTCCAACCGCCATGTGCACCTGTGCCAGGCGGATGTGGAGAAGCTCTTCGGCGCGGGCTACCACCTCACCAAAATGCGCGACTTGGTGCAGCCCGGGCAGTTCGCCTGCAACGAGCGCGTGACCATCGAAACCGAAAAGGGCAAGATGGCGCTGCGCGTGGTGGGACCTGCCCGCAAGGAAACGCAGATCGAGCTGTCCTTCACCGACGCGGTGAAGCTGGGCCTGAAGCCCCCTATCCGCATGTCGGGCGATCTGGAGAGCAGCCCCGGCTGTACGCTGACAAACGGCGACAGGCGCGTGACCATCCCCCGCGGGGTCATCGTGGCGGAGCGCCACCTGCACCTGGCCCCGGACGAGGCCGAGGCCTTCGGCGTAAAGGACGGCGACGTGGTCAGCCTCGTGGTGGAGGGCCCGCGTCCCGGCACGCTGGACGGCATCATCGTGCGAAGCGGCAAGGGACATCTCATGGAGGCGCACATCGACAAGGACGAGGCCAACGCCTGCGCCCTCTCTGACGGGCAGCTTTGCCGTGTCATCCGAAAGGAGGACGGGCCCGCCGTGTCGAATAGGGGGGACATATGCGCATCTGCGCCGCCCCCGCCCGCGCCGCCTCCCGCGCCCAAGCGGCAGACGATGCTGGACGTGAGCGCCGAGAGCCGCCGCCTCATTACTGAAGACGATGTGCGCACGGCGGGGCGTGAAGGCTACAAGATCATCCGCTATGCGCCCGACGCCATCCTGACCCCCCTTGCCCGCGACGCGGCCTCGGAGAGGGGCGTCGAGCTGGTACCCGTGATATAACGACCGCCGGGCCGATGGGCCGGGCATCTGTGAGGGAACGAACATGGCATTGACGGAACAGCAAATCAGGCAGATTACGGACGAAATCGTGCGCAGCCTCTCCGGCTCCATCCGGGCCGAGGCCGCCGCGCCCGCGCCCGCCCCCAAGCCGCAGCCGATCGAGAGCGGCCGCTGGCTGTGCGATACCGCCGAGGAGGCGGTCCAGAACGCCAAGGCCGCCCAGGCCAAGCTGGCGGACATGACGCTGGAGAAGCGCGGCGAGCTGATCGCGGCCATGCGCAAGGCGGGCATTGACAACGCCGAGTACCTGGCGCGCCTGGCGCACGAGGAAACGGGCTACGGCCACGTGGAGGACAAGATTCAGAAAAACCTGCTGGTCAGCCGCCGCACGCCGGGCATTGAGGACCTGCAAACCCGCTGCGAAACCGGCGACAAGGGCATGATGCTCATCGAGCAGGCGCCTTTCGGGGTCATCGGTTCGATCACCCCGTCCACCAACCCCACCTCCACGGTCATCAACAACTCCATCAGCATGATCGCCGCGGGCAACGCCGTGGTCTTTAACCCCCATCCGGCGGCCAAGCACGCCTCGCAGGAAGCCATGCGCCTGATGGTGGAGGCCATCGTGTCGGCGGGCGGCCCGGCGGCGCTGATCACCACGGTCAAGGAGCCCACGCTGGAAACCGGCCAGGCGATTATGACCCATCCGGACATCCCGCTTTTGAGCATCACCGGCGGCGAGGCCGTGGTGCGCGTGGCCATGAAGACCGGCAAGAAGGTCATCGCGGCCGGCCCCGGCAACCCGCCCGTCATCGTGGACGATACGGCGGACCTGCCCGACGCGGCCCGGCGCATCGTGGACGGCGCGAGCTTTGACAACAACGTGCTGTGCATCGCCGAAAAAGAGGTCTTTGCCTTTACCAACATCGCCGACCGCCTCATGAGCGAGATGGAGCGCTGCGGCGCGGTGCGCATCTACGGTGCGGATATCGACAAGGTGCTCAAGACCACGCTCATCAACAAGGACGGCAAGTACGTCATCAACCGCAAGTATGTGGGCCATGACGCGGCGGTCATCCTGCGCGACAGCGGCGTTAGCTTCACCGGCAATCCGCGGCTGATCATCGCCGAGACGGACCGCAACCATCCCTTCGTCATGACCGAGATGCTCATGCCCGTGCTGCCCATCGTGCGCGTGAGCAACATCGACGAGGCCGTCGAGGAGGCGTTCCGCGCCGAGCAGGGCTGCAAGCACTCCGCCATGATCCATTCCACCAACGTGCACAACATGAGCAAGGCGGCGCGCAAGCTCAACACCACCATCTTTGTCAAGAATTCCTCCAGCTTCTCCGGCCTGGGCTTTGACGGCGAGGGATACACCACCATGACCATCGCCACCCCCACCGGCGAGGGCGTGACCAGCGCGCGCTCCTTTACCCGGCTTCGCCGCTGCGTGCTGTACGGGGATTTCCGCATCTGCTGATTTCCGCCCGCGGGCAGACGGGAGGTTACGAACGGTATGAACATCGTTGAACAGGTGCGCGCGGCAGGCGTGGTCGGCGCGGGCGGCGCGGGGTTCCCCACGCATGTGAAGCTGGGCGCCAAAGCCGAGTACGTCATCGCCAACGGCGCCGAGTGCGAGCCGCTCCTGCGCGTGGACCAGCTGCTCATGCAGCGCCGCGCGGACCGCGTGGTGCGCGGCATGGAGCTGGCCATGCAGGCCACGGGCGCAAAGAAGGGCGTCATCGCCACCAAGGCGCACTACGAAGGCGCGGTCAAGGCGCTCAAGGCCGCGCTGGGGAACCGAAAGGACATCACCTTGCACCTGATGGACAGCTACTACCCCTCCGGGGACGAGAAGTCCATCATCTATGAGGTCACGGGCCGCGTGGTGCCCAGCGCCAAGCTGCCTGCGGATGTGGGCTGCGTGGTGAGCAACGTGGCCACGCTGTGCAACATCGCCGATGCGGCCGAGGGTCGCCCCGTGGTGGACAAGGACGTGACCGTGGGCGGCGACGTGCCCCATCCCCTCACCGTGACCGTGCCGGTGGGCACCCCGATGCGCGAGGTGATCGCGCTGTCGGGCTTCACAGGCACGAAGGAGGGCTATGCGCTCATCGTGGGCGGGCCCTGCATGGGCAAGCTGGAGGATGACTGGGACGCGCCGGTGACCAAGACGACGGGCGGACTTCTGCTGCTCAAGCGCACGCATCTTTTGATCGCGCGGCGCACGCAGAGCCCTGAAAGGCTGCTCAAGATCGCGCGGGCGGTGTGCTGCCAGTGCAGCCAGTGCACGCAGATGTGCCCCAGAAACGCCCTCGGCCTGCATGTGGAGCCGCACAAGGCCATGCGCGCCATCACCACGGGAAACGGCGCCCTGCTGGGCAACGCCCGCTCGGTGCTGGCCTGCTCCAGCTGCGGCGTGTGCACCAACTACGCCTGCCACATGGGCCTTTCGCCCTCGGAGGTCATGGCGCAGCTCAAGGATGAGCTGGGGCGCGCCGGCATCCGGCCGGAGCCGGAGACGGACATCCGCGTGGACCCGTTCATCGTGCAAAAGCGCGTGCCGGTGAAGCGGCTGATCGCGCGCATGGGCCTGAGCGCCTTCGATACGCCGGCACCGTATACGGAGGCGGGATTCCGGCCCAAACGAGTGCTGCTGCCGCTACGCCAGCACGTGGGCAAGCCCGCCGAGGCCACGGTGAAGCCCGGAGACCGGGTGCGCCGCGGCGACGTGGTGGGTGAAATCCCCGAAAAGGCGCTGGGCGCGAGGGTGCATGCCTCCATCGACGGCATGGTTACCGCCGTGGACGCGCGGGGCGTGGAAATCACAGGAGGTGAGAGCGCATGACCGCAATCGGCGTGGTAGAGACGCTCAGCATCCCCATGGGGGTGCTGGCGGGCGATCAGATGGTCAAGACCGCGCAGGTGGAGTTGGTGACGGCGCAGACGGTCTGCGCGGGCAAGTACATCGTGGTGGTCAGCGGCGAGGTCGCCGCGGTGCGCTCCTCCGTAAGCGCCGGCATCGAAAACGCGGGGAGCACGCTGGTGGACAGTCTGGTGATCCCCAACGTGGACGAGCGCGTGGTCGCCGCCATGGTGGGTGCGTGTCCCGCCGAGCAGGTGGAAGCGGTCGGCGTGGTGGAAACTTTCTCGCTGGCCAGCGCTATCAGTGTGGCGGATATTTCCGTCAAGGCTGCCGATGTGGACCTCATTGAGGTGCGCCTGGGGCGCGGCATGGGCGGCAAATCCTACGTGATCATCACTGGCGAGGTCGCCGCCGTGGAGGCGTCGGTCCGGGCCGCGGAGGCGGGCGAGGGGCTGGACGGCCTGATCGCCTCCAGCGTGGTCATCCCCTCGCCGCATATGGACATGATTCGCGCGCTGATGTAAGGTTTCTTTTAGGCGCGGGAACATAGATGAAATTCAAATGGCAAAGGAGTTTTTACCATGCAGGAAGCATTGGGCATGATTGAAACCCGCGGGCTGGTGGGCGCGATTGAGGCGGCCGACGCGATGGTCAAGGCAGCCAACGTGCATTTGATCGGCAAGGAGCATATCGGCGGCGGACTGGTCACCGTGATGGTGCGCGGCGACGTGGGCGCGGTCAAGGCCTCTGTGGAGGCGGGCGGCGCGGCGGCCAAGCGCGTGGGCGAGCTGATCAGCGTGCATGTCATTCCCCGGCCCCACAGCGATGTGGAGGCTATCCTCCCCACCGTCGCAGAAACAGCTACCAAGGCGTAACCGCCACAGGATAGAAAGGAGTCATCATCATGGAAAAGCAAGCTCTGGGTATGGTTGAAACCAAGGGTCTGGTAGGTTCTATCGAGGCGGCCGACGCCATGGTCAAGGCGGCCAACGTTCATCTCATCGGCAAGGTTCACGTGGGCGGCGGACTGGTCACCGTGATGGTGCGCGGCGACGTGGGCGCGGTCAAGGCCTCTGTGGAGGCGGGCGGCGCGGCGGCCAAGCGCGTGGGCGAGCTGGTCAGCGTGCATGTCATTCCCCGGCCGCACGACGACGTGGAAGCCATCCTTCCCAAGCTGTAATACGGCCTGTTTATGAAGGAGGACAGGGCTATGAAAAAGATCATCAACGCACCGGAGCGCTTTATTCCCGAAATGCTGGAGGGCATCTATGCCGCGCATCCCGACGAATTGATGTGCGTGGGCGGCGACCTTCATTGCCTTGTTTCCAAGCGGAAGCATGCGGGCAAGGTGGGCATCGCCACCGGCGGCGGTTCGGGCCACCTCCCGCTGTTTCTGGGATACGTGGGCGAGGGCATGCTGGACGGCTGCTCCATCGGCGACGTGTTCCAGTCGCCCAGCGCCGAGCAGATGCTGGCCGTGACCAAGGAGATCGACCAGGGCGCGGGCGTGCTCTACATCTACGGCAACTACAACGGCGACATCTTCAACTTCGACATGGCGGCCGAAATGGCCGACATGGAGGAGGACATCCGCGTGGAAAGCGTCGTCGCGGGCGAGGACGTGGCCTCCGCAGGTCCCAGCGCCGAGGGCGAGCCCAACAAGCGCCGCGGCGTGGCGGGTATCTTCTTCGTCTACAAGTGCGCGGGCGCGGCCGCGGCGGCGGGGCTGGACTTGGACGAGGTCAAGCGCGTGGCCGAAAAAGCATGCGCCAACGTGCGCACCATGGGCGTGGCGCTCACCTCCTGCACGGTGCCGCGCGTGGGCCATCCCAGCTTTGAAATCGGGGACGACGAGATGGAAATCGGCATGGGCATCCATGGTGAGCCGGGCATCCGCCGCGGCAAGCTGCGCCCCGCCGACGAAATCGTGGACGAGATGCTCACCCCCATCCTCAGCGACCTGCCCTTCCAGGCGGGCGACGAGGTGGCCGTGCTCATCAACGGCCTGGGCGCGACCCCGCTGGAGGAGCAGTACGTGATGTTCCGGCGCGTCAAGCAGACGCTGGACGAAAAGGGCATCCGCGTCTTCCACACCTATGTGGGCGAGTATGCCACCTCCATGGAGATGGCGGGCGCTTCGATCTCGCTCATCCGCCTGGATGACGAGCTCAAGGGCTACCTCTCCGCGCCGGCGGATACCCCCTTCTTCAAGCAGTTTCAGCTGTAAGGGGGCGTTGGGATGAATGCGACCGATTTGCGCGCCCTGCTGGCCCGGTGGGCCGGCATCATGGCGGACAAGCGCGACTGGCTGATCGAGCTGGACAGCGTGGTGGGCGACAGCGACCTGGGGCTTACCATGAGCGACGGCTTCCGCGCCGCCAGCGAAGCGGCCAATGCGTGCGAACTCACGGACGTGGGCAAATTGTGCTACCAGGCGGGCAAGGCCATGGCCACCGCCGTGCCCTCCACGATGGGTACGCTGATGGCC
This sequence comes from uncultured Eubacteriales bacterium, assembly GCA_900553905.1. Taxonomy (GTDB): domain Bacteria; phylum Bacillota; class Clostridia; order Christensenellales; family Aristaeellaceae; genus Limiplasma; species Limiplasma pullistercoris. Next base: position 6,246 of record USFL01000089.1, read on the forward strand.
AGCGGCCTGATGAATGCCGGCAAGGTTCTCAAGGGCATGGAGCAGCTGACCCCCGCGCAGGAGGCGCAGCTGTTTGAGGCGTATCTGGAAGGCGTGAAAAACCGGGGCAAGGCCGAGCTGGGGGACAAGACGTTCCTGGACGGCCTGGCGCCTGCCGTGCAGGCGCTTGCGCAGGCGGCGCAGGCCGGCCCCATCGGCGCCAAAGAGGCGCAGGCGGCGGCGGACGCGGCGTGGCAGGCGTTTGAGAATACGCGCGGCATGCTGGCCAAGCACGGCCGCATGGCCATCCGCGGCGAAGCCTCGCGCGAGCTGCTGGACCCCGGCGCGGC
>USFL01000090.1 GCA_900553905.1 uncultured Eubacteriales bacterium
GAGTGGTTCACCGGCGACGCGCTGTTTGAGATCTCCGCGTATACGCCCTTTGACGAAAGCCGCAAGGGCGTGATGCGCGTCAATCTGGACATCACCTCCGGCTCCGGCGCGCTGACGCGCCTGGAGCACGGCAAGGGCCTGCTGGGCAAGGACCGCGAGGTGATCGTGGCCCGGCTGGACTGCGTGATTCCCGTATTCCATGGCATGCACGGCGAGGACGGCACCATCCAGGGCCTGCTGGAGCTGTGCAACATTCCCTATGCGTCCTCCGGCGTGGGCGCGAGCGCCATGGGCATGGATAAGGTCTACATGAAGCAGTATTTCCGCGGCGCAGGGTTCCCCGTGCTGCCGAGCTGCTGGTTCCTGCGCCGCGCCTGGGACGAGGACCCCAAGGCCGTGATGGACCGGATCGAGAAAGAATTGCCTTATCCCGTATTTGTCAAGCCCGCCTCCCTGGGCTCCTCCATCGGCGTGACCAAGGCGAAGGACCGCGCCGCGCTGGAGGAATCGCTGAAGCTGGCCTTTGAATTCGACCGAAAGGTACTGGTGGAACAGGGCCTGGAAAACCCGCTGGAGCTGAACTGCTCGGTTCTGGGATATGACGGAAAGGCGCAGGCCAGCGAGATCGAAATGCCCATTTCCGGAGGCGATCTGCTGACCTTCATGGACAAATACCTGGCCGGGGGCTCCACCAAGGGCATGGCCTCGCTCAAGCGCGTTCTGCCCGCGCCTATCGAACCGGAGCTGCGCGATAAAATCCGCGCCCTTTCCCTGGATATCTTCAACGACATGGACTGCAAAGGGGTGGTGCGCATCGACTACATGTATGACGCCGCCTCCGACGGCCTGTACATCACCGAAATCAACACCATTCCCGGCTCGCTGGCCTTCTATCTGTGGGAGGCCTGCGGCATGCCCTACAGCAGGCTGATTGACGAGATGGTCCGCTGTGCCATGGAGGCGCAAAAGGACAAGGACGACAGCAACTATGCCTATTCCTCCGATATTTTAAGCAGTATTTCGCTGGGCGGCAAGGCGGGCAGCAAAGCGGGGCTGAAAAACGCCTGAAGCGCACAAAGGAGCACTATGGTCGAATTATCGCAGATCAAAGATCCGGCGGATATCCGCGGTCTATCGCGCGAGGAGTGCGAGGAGCTGGCGGACGACATCCGCACGAAGATCATCCAGACGGTGTCGCAAAACGGCGGCCACCTGTCCTCCAACCTGGGGGTGGTGGAAATCACGCTGGCGCTGCACCGCGTGTTTGATACGCCAACGGATAAAATCCTTTTTGACGTGGGGCATCAGGCCTACGCCCACAAGCTGATCACGGGGCGCTACGAGGCCTTTGACACCCTGCGCACCTACGGCGGCCTGTCGGGCTTTCCCCGCCGGTGCGAAAGCGTGTACGACTGCTTTGAGGCCGGGCATGCCTCCACGGCGATTTCCGCGGCGCTGGGCTTTGCGCGCGCGCGCGACGCGCGGGGCGAGAAGCACCATGTGGTGGCCGTGGTGGGGGACGGTGCGCTGACGGGCGGCATGTGCTACGAGGCGCTCAACGACTGCGGCAATTCCAAAACCCGCCTGATTCTGGTGCTCAATGACAACGAGATGTCCATCGCCCAGAACGTGGGCGCTTTGAGCAAGCACCTTTCCAGCCTGCGCGCCAGCGTGGGGTGGAACAGCACCAAAAAGCGCGTCAAAAGCCGCTTGAACCGCATTCCGGTCCTGGGCCAACCGCTCTACCGCATCATCCATACCACCAAGCGCATGATCAAGAGCATCTTTGTGGATGAAGGGTTTTTCTCCGCACTGGGCTTCCGTTATCTCGGCCCCATCGACGGCAACAACCTGGCCGCGGTAGAAAGCATGCTCCGTCAGGCCAAGCAGCTCGATGAGCCCGTGGTGATTCACTGCGCCACCAAGAAGGGCTATGGCTACAACCGTGCCGAGCGCCAGCCGGAGGACTTTCACGGCACGCCGCCCTTTCTGGTGGAAACCGGGGAGTTCAGCGCCGGCAGCCGCCGGGCCAACGGCGAGGTGGCCATGCGCACGCTCGTCGATCTGGCGCGGAAGGATTCCCGCATCGTGGCGGTCACAGCCGCCATGCCGCTGGGCACCTGCACGCATCTGTTTGAGCAGGCGTTTCCCACCCGGCATTTCGATGTGGGAATTGCGGAGGAGCACGCCGTCACCATGTGCGCAGGCATGGCCTCCGGAGGGCTGAGGCCGTTTTTCTTCGTGTACTCCACGTTTTTGCAGCGCGGATACGATCAGGTGCTGCACGACGTGTGCATTCAGAACCTGCCCGTGGTGCTCATGCTGGACCGCGCCGGCATCTCCAATGAGGACGGCCAGTCCCATCAGGGGCTGTACGACTTTGCCTACCTGCGCCACATCCCGCACATGACGGTGCTGGCTCCCGCAGATGCAGACGAATTGGAGGCGATGATTCCGGCCGCGCTCCGCCTGGGCGCGCCCTGCGCCATCCGCTACCCCAAAAACGCCGAACGTCTGCCGGAGGGCTATGCCATAGAGGACTTTGCCATCGGCCGCTGGCAAACCCTGCGGCACGGCGAGGATGCGGCGCTGGTGGCTACGGGGACGATGACGGCTGCCGCGCTGCGCGTGGCGGACCGGCTGGAGGAAGAGGGCATCCGGCTGACCGTGGTCAACGCCTCCACCGTCAAGCCACTGGACGGCGCCTGTCTGGACGCGCTGTTTGCCAGGCACGTCCCCATCCTGACGATGGAGGAGCATGTGGCGATGGGCGGCTTTGGCAGCTCGGTGCTGGAGTACGCAGCCGCCACCGGCGTCTCGGCGCAGATTCGCACGCTGGCGGTGGGGGATTTCTTCGTGCAGCACGGCGATCATGCCCATTTGCTCAAGGATGTGGGCCTGGACGATGAAAGCGTCGCACAGGCGGTTCGCAATACGGTCAGAGAGGCGGGCGTGTGCTGTGTCCGATAAGCTGCGGGTGGATCAGGCGCTGGTGCGCCAGGGGCTGGCGTCCAGCCGCGAAAAGGCCCAGGCCCTCATCATGGCCGGTCAGGTTTACCGCCGGGAGGTCAAGGTTCTCAAGCCTTCCGAAAAGGTGGAGGAAGGGGAGGAGCTGACCGTGCGCGGCCATGCGCATCCCTTTGTGGGCCGCGGCGCGCTGAAGCTGGACAAGGCGCTGCGCGTGTTCGGCGCGGATGTGCGGGACGCGGTCGCCATGGATATCGGCGCTGCCACCGGCGGATTTACGGATGTACTTTTGCAAAACGGCGCACGGCATGTGTATGCCATCGACGTGGGCTATGGCCAGCTGGATTGGAAAATCCGAAACGACGACCGGGTAACCGTCATGGAGCGCACCAACGCGCGCTACCTGACCCATGCCGAGGTTCCCTGCGTACCGGATGTCACCGTGATGGACGTGTCGTTCATCTCCGTGCGGCTCATTTTGCCGGTGGCGGCAGAGCTGATGGAGCACCGTGGACGGTTCTACATCCTCATCAAGCCGCAGTTTGAAGCAGGAAAGGAAAACGTGGGCAAAAAAGGCGTTGTGCGCGACCCGCGCGTCCACAGGCAGGTGGTGGAGGACGTCGCCGCCTTTGCGCCCACCTTTGGCTACCGCATGGCGCAGGTGGATTTTTCGCCCATCACCGGGCCGGAAGGCAATATTGAATACATTGCGGAGCTGCTTCCCGGCGCGTCCGGCGCGCCTGCCGTGACGGCGGAGCGCATCGCGCAGGTGGTGGAGCAGGCCCACGCGACGCTGAACTGAACAGATCGGCATCCTGCATAAACATGCAATGTTGCATATTTATGCAGGATGTGTTATACTATGCGCGAAAGGCGGGGAAGCCGCATATGAAATCAGTCTATATGCTTATGCACCAGCGTAAGCCGGACGCGAACTTGCTTGCAGAAAGGGTATTGCAGGCGCTGAAACGCGCGCAGATCGCGGCGGCGGCGGAGCCCTGGATTCGGGAGCGCCTGGACGGGGAAGCCGTCGCGTCGCTGTCGCCGCTGGCGCCGGAGGCGTGCGAGGCGGTCTTGTCCGTCGGCGGCGACGGAACGCTGCTGCGCGCCAACGCGCTGGCTGTCCGGTATAACCTACCCCTGCTTGGGGTGAACGTCGGCCGGGTGGGCTTTTTGACCGAGGTGGAGCTGGATCATCTGGAAGAAGCCTGCGTCCGTCTGGCCAATGACGAATACACGCTGGAAACGCGCATGATGCTCAAGGCCACCATGGGGGACCGAACGGACTATGCCCTCAATGACGTGGTGCTCAGCCGCGGCGGCTATTCCCGCCTCATCGGCGTCAACGCCTGGGTGGACGGCGACCGGGTCGGCCCCTTTATCGCGGACGGGCTGATCGTGTCCACGCCCACAGGCTCGACGGGCTATTCCCTGTCCGCCGGCGGGCCGCTGGTCTGTCCGGAGGTGGAGTGCATGGTGCTCACGCCCATCTGCGCGCATTCGCTCCAGCACCGGCCGGTGGTCACCTCTCCCGCCCAGACCATCACGGTGCGGCTGGATGGGGGATACAGCGCCATGGTATCCGTGGACGGGCGAAAGCCCTGGAGCTTTTCCAGCGGCCAGACGCTTACCATCACGAAGGCGGAGCGCGCGGCTCGCTTCATCCGCCTGGGACCCAAGAGCTTTTTCAGCACGATTCGAATCAAGCTGTCCGAATGGACCCGCTAATAAGGAGCGTTGAGGCACATGAAATCTGCGCGGCAAATTGCCATACTGGAGATCATCGCGGAAAAGAGCATCGAGACGCAGGAGGATTTGGCCGACGCGCTGCGCACGCGCGGATTTCAGGTCACACAGGCCACCGTTTCGCGCGACATCAAGGAGCTGCGGCTCGTCAAGGCGCTCGCACCCGACGGCAGCTACCGTTACGCCACCGCCGAAAAAGGCGAGAACGGGCTGAACGAACGGCTCATTCGCATGTTCAGCGAAACGGTTGTCAGCATGGTCAGCGCCTATAATCAGATCATCATCCGCACGCTGCCGGCCAGCGCCAACATCGCTGCGGAAACCATCGACAGCCTGCAATGGCCCGAGGTGCTGGGAACCATCGCCGGCGACAACACGATTCTGATGATCGTGCATTCCGTCGAGGAGGTCCGACCGGTCTTGGAGCGGCTGAACGCCATGATTCGCCGCTAAGCGGCAAAACGGTGGAAAGGAGATACGGCCTGTGCTTGTGTCCATGACGGTGCGCAACATCGCGCTGATCGAGCAGCTTCAATTGGAATTTCAAAAAGGCATGCAGGTGCTCAGCGGCGAAACCGGCGCAGGCAAGTCCATCATCGTCGACAGCATCAACCTGGTGCTTGGCGAGCGCGCCGACCGCGGCTTGATTCGCTCCGGATGCGACCGCGCCTCCGTGGAAGCGCTGGTGGACATTTCCGACTGCCCGCAGGCGGCGGCCGTGCTGGCCGAGCAGCAGCTGGAGGCCGAGGGCGGGCTGATCAGCATCCAGCGGGAAATCTCCACGGGGGAACGCAACCTGTGCCGCGTGTGCGGGGTGATCGTACCGCTGGCCTTTCTGCGGCGGCTGACGGCGCTGCTGGTGGATGTGCACGGACAGCACGCGCACCAGAGCCTGCTGGATGCGAAAAACCATATGGCGTTCCTCGATTCCTTCGGAGACGCGGCTTTTGAGGCGCAGAAACGCAGGGTGGAGGAGCGCTACCATCTGTGGCGCGAAAGCAGCGGCCGTTTCTCAATGCTGCGCAAGGAAAACGAGCAGCGCGCCCAGCAGCAGGAGTATCTGGAAACCCGCGTGCGGGAACTGGATGCGGTGCAGCTTGCGCCGGGGGAGACGGAGCGCCTGACGGCCGAACGCGCGCGCTTTGCCAGCGCCGAGCGCATCGACGGCGCGGTGCGGGCCGCCTACGGCGCGGTGATGGGAGGCGGCAGAGGCGCCAGCGCCATGGACCAGCTGCGCGACGCCATGGAGGCACTGCGCAGGATTGAGGAGCTGGACCCGCGCTACAAGGCGCTGGCAGACCGTCTTGCCTCAACGTTCTATGAAGCGGAGGAGCTGGGGATCGAGCTTCGGGATGTGCTGGAAAGCGAGAATTTTGACCCGGAGCGCAACGAGGCCGTGCAGGAGCGTCTAGACCTGATTCGCCGCCTGGAGCGCCGGTACGGCATGCCGGCCGAGGAGCTGGCCGCGCATCACGAGGAGATGAAGGATGAGCTGGCGCGTCTGGAGAACATGGACGAGCGCCTGCGGCGGGCCGAGGCGGATTATAAGGAAAAGCTCAAGGCCTACCGCACCGAGGCGGCGCTTTTGACCCAGGCGCGCCAGGCTCTGGCCGCACGGTTCGAAAGCCTGATGGAGGCGCAGCTGCGCGATCTGGGCATGCAAAACACGCGCTTTTCCTGTGTCTTTGAGCCGCCGGAGCCCGGCCGCAAGCGGGTGCCCACCGCCAGGGGCGACGACCATGTGTGCTTCTATATCGCGCCAAACCCCGGTGAACCCCTCAGCCCGCTGGACAAGACCGCCTCCGGCGGCGAGCTTTCGCGCCTGATGCTGGCGATGAAGGCGGCAGGCGCGGA
>USFL01000091.1 GCA_900553905.1 uncultured Eubacteriales bacterium
CCAGGCGGTAGAGGCGTTCCAGCTTGGTGCCGTAGGCATTGCCCCTGCCGCGCACGTAGCGCAGGATGTTGGCGCAGGTGATGGCTTTGGGACTGACGATGCTGTCCAGCCCCATGGCGCTGATGATATCGGCATAGGCTACGCGGTTGTTCTTCACGATGACCTTGGGCACGCCCTCCTTGACGGCGAAAAGGCCGGTCATCAGGTTTTCCTCATCACGGTCGCACAGCGCCACGAAGGCATCCATCTGCTGGAGGCCCTCCTGCTCCAGCAGGTCCTGGTCGGTGCCGTCGCCATAGATCACGTTGACATCGGGCAGGGACTCGCTGAGATCATTGGCCTTCTTTTCATTGATTTCGATCATCGACACATGAATGCCCATGGGCACGATCATCTTGGCCAGATAATAGCTGATGCGCCCGCCGCCCAGCAGCATTACGTTTTTCACGCGCAAAGAATTTTTCCCCAGGTAGCGGAAGTAAGAGGTGATGGTCACCATATCGGCCGCCACATGCACGCGGTCGCCCGTGCGGATGATGAAATCGCCGTTGGGAATCACCACATTCCCCTCGCGCTCCACCGCGGCATACAGCACCTGCGGCAGGCCGTTGAGCTTGCGGGGCAGGTCCTTGAGGGCATGTCCTACCACCACGTCGTGCTCCTGGGCACGGAACTCCACCATCTCCACCCGCCCCTTGGCGAAGGATTCGATGTTGCTGGCAAAAGGAAAGCGCAGCAGGCGGCTGATTTCCAGCGCAGTGGCGCGCTCGGGGTTGATGGGCATGTCGATCCCCATCTCGCGCTGCAGGAGCGTCAGGCTGTCATTGTATTCGGGATCGCGGATGCGGGCGATGGAATACTTGGTGCCCAGCTTCTTGGCCACCAGACAGCACAGCATATTGGTTTCATCGCTGGCGGTGGCGGCGATGATGATATCCGCCTTGTCCGCCCCTGCATCCACCAGCGTGGCCGCGTTGGCCCCGTTGCCGCGCACGCACAGCACATCCAGCGTGTCCTCGCTGCGCTGGAGCACTTCGTCGCTACGGTCCACGATGACCACGTCATGCCCCTCTCGCGCGAGGTGTTCCGCCAGCGTATGACCTACTTTGCCGTCTCCAACCACCAGGATTCGCATAATCCATCCTCCGTATCCACAAAGCAAAAAGATTGGAATCGCAGTATATCATTATACCATATCACAGTGTAAAATGAAATCCTTGCTTCCCTTGCTTTACGCCCCATGCTGATTTTAGCGGCTTCTTAGCATTGCCAGGCAACGTTTTAGTGCCGCCAGTCCCACCGCGTCCGCTACAGCCCAGCCGATGGGAATCGCCCACCACACCGCGTCCAGCCCCCACGAGGGCGCCAGCCAATAGGCCAGCACCACACGCAAGCCCAGCGAAATCACGGTCAGCACGATGCTCATGCCCGCCCGCTCCAGGCCGCGGTAGGTGGCATAGAGCAGGAACAAAAGCCCGATGCCCACGTAGCACAGGCCCTCCGTGCGCAGATAGTGCATGCCGACCGCCATCACGTCGCTCTGCGCCGGGTCGATAAAAATGCTCAGCAGCGGCGCGGCAAAGATCCCCACCACCGCCGATACCAGCGCGCAGAAACCCAGCGACATCATGGCCGCTTCCCGAAGCCCCCGCTTCACCCGGTCCGCGCGGCCCGCGCCGGCGTTCTGCGCCACAAAGGTGGCAAACCCGTTGGCAAAATCCTGCGCCGGGGCATAGGCAAAGGCGTCGATCTTCACGCCGGCGGCGAAAGCGGCCATCACATTTACGCCAAAGCTGTTGACCAGGCTCTGGATCATCAGGATGCCGAAATTCATGATGGACTGCTGCGCGCCCGTGAGCACGGAAACCACCGCGATGCGCTTAAGCAGCCTGCCATCTGGCTTGAGGTGGCGCACGCCGGGGCGCAGGTCTCCCATTTTTAAAAAAGAATACAGGATGATGCCGGCTGCGCTTGCCGCCTGGGCGATCACCGTGGCCAGAGCCGCGCCCTCCACGCCCCAGCCGAGTCCCGTCACAAACCACAGGTCCAGCACGATATTGATTATCGTGGCGCACAGCAAAAACCACAGCGCCGCGGTCGAATTGCCCACGCTGCGCAGGGCCGTGGCGAAGAAGTTATACAGGAACGTAAAGCCAATGCCCCAGAACACCACGGCCAGGTAGCCGCGCAGGTCGGCTGCGGCCTCGGCAGGCACCCGCATCCACACCATCAGGCTGTCCAGCAGGGCAAAAGCCGCCGCCGCCAGCGCCAGCGCCGCCAGCGCAATCCCCACGAAGGCGTTGCCCATGGCACGGCGCAGGCCCTCGCGGTCCCCCTGGCCGTAAAGCTGGCTCATGACCACCCCGCTGCCCATGCACAGGCCCAGAAGCAGGCTGGTGAGCAGCGTCATCAGCGAAAAGGCGCTGCCTACGGCGGCCAGCGCCACGCTGCCCAGATAGCGCCCCACTACCCAGGTATCCACGATGTTGTAGCATTGCTGAAGCAAGTTGCCCGCAATCAGTGGAAGGCTGAAAAGAATCAGCCCCTTGCGAATGCTGCCGCGGGTCAGATCGCGTTCCAAAAAAAAGACCTCCCTGCCGGATGACGTCACGCACAGTGTAACACAGGCGCGGGGCAAAGGCAATGTGAGGGCGCAAAAAAGGAGGGAGGGCAAAGCCCCTCCCTCCAAATATCAGTGTCCGCATCCGGAGCAGCGCGAGCAGTCGCCTCCGCAGCTGCACCCGCCCTTTCTGCGGTCCCGGACCATCTTCCATACGGCGGCCGCAACCGCCAGCAGCACCACGCCGCCTACAATCAAGGTTGCCATATTCACGCAGCTCCTTTCCTGATATTCCGGATGGTTATGCCTCCACGCCGACCTTTTGGGTCAGATGGTTCTCATCATAGCGGTTGGGCCGCGCCAGCAGATAGATCAGCCCCGCCAGCAGCGCCAGCGCAACCGCCGTCCACACCGTGAAGCCCGCGCCCGCCAGCAACAGCCCCAGCCGGAACACGATCAGCGCGATCACATAGGCAAACACGCACTGGTAGCCGATGGCAAACCACGTCCAGCGGGCGTTGTTCATCTCGCGCTTGATGGCGCCGATCGCCGCAAAGCACGGGGCGCACAGGAGGTTGAAAATCATGAAGGCAAAGGCCGCAAGCCTGCCGTAACCGCCGGACATCTCATCAAAGTTCTGAGCGATGGGGCTGAGGCCCTGCTCCACTTCCTCCTCGGAGCCCTCTTCCAGCAGCGTGGCGGTATCGCGCTCGTCGGTATCGGTGTTGTAGAGGATGCCAAAGACGTTGACAACCTCCTCCTTTGCCACCAGACCCAGCACCGTGGCCACCGTGGGCTTCCAGTCGCCGAATCCCAGCGGCTCAAACACGGGCGCCACCGCGGAACCGATGCGGCCCAGAATGCTGTTGTCGGTATTTTCGACGGCGCCGAAGGTGACGGGCGCATCGACGGTCTCCACCACCTCCGCGTCCGCGGCCATCGCATCCTCCGGGATCCGGGCCTCCCAGCCGTAGCCCTGCATGAACCAGATCACGATGGCGGAAACCAGAATCACCGTGCCCGCGCGCTTGATGAAGCTCCAGCCGCGCTCCCACATGGAATGCAGCACGTTTTTGGCGGACGGCGCATGGTAGGCGGGCAGCTCCATGACGAAGGGAGCGGGATCGCCCGCGAAGATGCGGGTCTTTTTGAGGATGATGCCGCTGATGACGATGGCGGCCACACCGATGAAATACGCGGAGGTTGCCACCCAGCCCGCATTGTGGAACAGCGCGCCGGCGATGAGGCCGATAATGGGCATCTTGGCGCCGCAGGGAATGAAGGTGGTGGTAAGGATGGTCATCTTGCGGTCGCGGTCGTTTTCAATGGTGCGCGAGGCCATCACGCCCGGCACGCCGCAGCCGGTGCCGATCAGCATGGGGATGAAGCTCTTGCCCGAGAGGCCGAATTTGCGGAAGATGCGGTCCATGATGAAGGCGATACGGGCCATGTAGCCCACATCCTCCAGAATGGCCAGCATGAAGAACAGCACCAGCATCTGCGGAACGAAGCCGATCACCGCGCCCACGCCGGCGATGATGCCGTCGCATACCAGCCCCACCAGCCATCCGGCGGTACCGATGCCCTCCAGCCAGCCGCGCACGGGTTCCTGAATCCACTCGCCCACGAACACATCGTTGGTGAAGTCGGTCACGATGGTGCCGATGGTGCTCACCGCAATATAATATACCAGCCCCATCACTAGCACGAAGATGGGCAGAGCCAGCCACCGGTTGGTCACCACCCGGTCGATCTTGTCCGAGGTGGTCAGCGCGCCCTTGGGGCGGCCTTTTTTAACGCAGGTGGACACCAGCCGGTTGATATAGGCATAGCGCTGGTTGGTGATGATGGATTCCGCATCGTCGTCCATCTCGGCTTCGCAATCCTTGATGGTGCTTTCGATGGCGGAGCGGATGCCGGCGGGAAGGCTGAGCTCCTCCAGCACCTTTTCATCGCGTTCAAAAAGCTTGATGGCATACCAGCGGGCCAGGTGGTCGGGCACGATCCCGCCTTCATGCCGGCTACCGTCGGCGTGATGGTGATGCACGGCCTCCTGCCCGTCGCGGTGCGTAATCAGGTCCTCAATGTGCGCCAGCGCGTGCTCCACGCTCCCGGCAAACACATGCGGCGGTTCGCCTGCTTTCTTGCCCGCCAGCTGCGCGGCCTTCCGGGCCACCTCGTGGCTACCCTCGCCCCGAAGGGCGCTGGTTTCCACCACTTCGCAGCCCAGCGCCTCGCCCAGCTTTTTCAGATTGATCTGATCGCCGTTCTTGCGGGTCACGTCGATCATGTTCAGGGCGATGATCATGGGAATCCCCAGCTCGGCCAGCTGCGTGGTCAGGTACAGGTTGCGCTCGATGTTGGTGGCGTCCACGATGTTGAGGATGGCGTCCGGCCGCTGGTTTACCAGATAGCCACGGGCGATGACCTCCTCCAGCGTATAGGGCGACAGGCTGTAGATGCCGGGCAGGTCCTGAATGATCACATCCGGTTCGCCCCTGAGTTTTCCTTCCTTCTTTTCCACCGTTACGCCCGGCCAGTTGCCAACGTATTGATTGGAACCGGTCAAATCGTTGAACATGGTGGTTTTACCGCAGTTTGGATTGCCCGCCAGGGCGATCTTTGTGGACATACCGCCGCCTCCTCGATGTTTGTTTGAACTAACTCACAGGGAAAAATGAATCACTCCACCTCAATGTTCTCCGCATCGCTCTTGCGCACGGAAAGCTCGTACCCGCGCACCGTCAGCTCCATGGGATCGCCCAAAGGCGCCACCTTGCGCACATACACCTCGGTCCCTTTGGTCAGGCCCATGTCCATGATGCGACGCTTGAGCGCGCCCTCGCCATGTAACCTTTTGATGGTGACCGATTCGCCGATTTTGACTTCCTTCAGGGTCTTCATTGGGCTTCTCCTCCTCTTGCTTCAGACCATGATGCGCATGGCCATCGTCTTGTCCAGAGCTACGCGGCTTTCCTTCACGCTCAGGATCAGGTTGCCGCCCAGCTCGCTTACCACCGTGACCGGCTCCCCCACCACGAATCCCAGCTCCGCCAGGCGTTGACGCACCTCATCCCTACCGGTGATCTTGCGGATGATGTTGACATCCCCCACGTTTGCCATCGCCAATGGCATCATTTCATCTCCCCGCCTTTGAATTCGATTTGACTAACTCACGTGTCAAAATGGCGGCTAGGAGTTATAACCTCCTAACCGCCATGAAGTTTATCATTCCTAACTTAATTTGTCAAGGCATAAATTTACGATTTTTCCATCCCGTCAGATGATATACGCGAAGATGCACACAAAGTGCAGGATGCTGCCCGCCAGCACGAACAGATGGAACACCGAATGCATATAGCGGTGCTTCCGACCCAGCCCATAGAGGATAGCGCCCACCGTGTAGGCGATGCCGCCGGCCAGCAGCCACATCAGGCCGGGCAGGGGGATGGTCTTGAGCACGGGGTCGGCCGCCAGCACCACGCACCAGCCCATGCCGATGTAGCAGATCATGGAGAGCACCGCGTACTTTTTCAGGTCAATGGCGGTAAAGACAATCGCCACGATGGCGATCGCCCACACCACGCCGAACAGCGCCCAGCCCCACGCGGGATAGGCAGGCCGGATGGCGCACAGCACGATGGGCGTATAGGTGCCTGCGATAAGCAGATAGATGGTGCAGTGGTCCAGCACCTGCATCACCTTCTTGGCCATTTCGGGCAGCAGCCCGTGGTATACGCTGGACATGGTGTAGAGAAGCACCATGGACACGCCGTATACCACGCTGCCCACAATGGACCAGGGGTCGCCCTTGAGCACAGCGGAAACCAGACACAGCACCAGCGCCGCGATGCCGAACGCGCCGCCCACGATATGCGACACCATGTTGAAGATCTCTTCGCCGCGGGTGTAATCAGGCAGCTTGCGGTTTTTCAGGCTGGTCCGTTTCATGCTTACCTCCCGGGCCTGACGGCACCTCAGGCGTT
>USFL01000092.1 GCA_900553905.1 uncultured Eubacteriales bacterium
CGTGAACGACGATGTTTCGCTGATTCCGCCCTATCTTCTGGATACGGACGGCGCGCAGCCGGAGGAAGGGGGCGCGCACCGCACCTACGGCACGCTCAGCTACAACCGCCGCCGGGACTGCTGGGTGGTCAAGGGCGATCCGGGCGTGACGGAGCTGTGCAAGCGGCTGTTTCCGGGGTCGGAGAGCGGCCGCCGGGGCGAGGCGCGCTTTCCGGCGCACCGGCGCATCGTGGGCGACCTCAACTGGCTGATGCTGCGCTATCCGCTGGCCGTGCGCGCCGCGGACCGGGAACGCTGGGAGCAGGCGCTGGCGGACGCGCGGGAATACGTGGTGCGCCGCGAGATGGCGCGGCGGATGCCCGAGCGCGTGACGCCCAGCCCGTCGGTCTTTACCGGCACGCTGACGCCCTTTCAGCAGGAGGGGCTGGCGTTTCTCCTTCGGACGGACCGGGCGCTGCTGGCCGACGAGATGGGCCTTGGCAAAACGGTGCAGGCGCTGGCGATGCTGGCGCAGACGGGCGCGTACCCGGCGCTGGTGGTGGCCCCGCCGCACCTGCTTCGCAACTGGGAAAACGAGATCGCGCGCTTCGTGCGCCGCCCGGACGGAAGCCCCCTTTCGGTGCATGTGATCCGCGGCCTCAAGCCCTACGCCCTGCCCCCGGCGGATATCTACCTGATGCACTACCTCCTGCTGCGCGGCTGGAAGGAGGCGCTGCCCGAATGCGCCATCCCCACCGTGATCTTTGACGAAATTCAGGAGCTGCGCAACAGCGGCACCGAAAAATACTCCGCCGCAAGCCTTCTGGCCGGGGCGGCAAGCCGCGTGGCGGGCCTTAGCGGCACGCCCATTTACAACCGGGGCGCGGAGATCTGGAATGTGGTCAACATACTGGACTTTCATTTTCTGGGCGATTATGAGAGCTTCACGCGCGAATGGTGCTACGGCTATGGCAACCAGATCGTGGCCAAGCCGGAGCTGCTGGGCGAAAAGCTGCGCGAGGAGGGCCTCATGCTCCGGCGCACCAAGCGCGATGTGCTCCGCGAGCTGCCGCCCAAGCGCCGGCTGGTCATGCCCGTGGACAGCGACGACGCGGTGTACCGCCGCCTGATGCAGCCCGTGCGCGAAACGCTGGCCCGGCTGAAAAGCGACGCGGAGGCCGACGCATCCCAGCGCGCCCTGTGGAAGATGGCGGTGGAGAGCGGCGAGCGGCAGGCCACCGGCATGGCCAAGGCGCCCTATGTGGCGCAGTTCGTGCGCGCGCTTTTGGACGCGGACGAGCGGGTGCTGCTCTTTGCGCACCATCATCAGGTGATGGACCTGTACAAAAAGGAGCTCAAGGCGTATTCGCCGGCCTTCATCACCGGACGCGAAACGCCCGCCATGAAGGAGCGCTCGGTGGAGCGCTTCATGGCGGGGCGTACGAATTTGTGCTGCCTGTCGCTGCGCGCGGCGGCGGGCCTGAACCTGCAGCGCGCCAGCTGCGTGGTCTTTGGCGAGCTGGACTGGTCGCCCGCCGTGCACAGCCAGGCGGAGGACCGCGCCCACCGCATGGGCCAGACGGACTCCATCCTGTGCTATTATCTGGTGTCCCAGGGCGGGAGCGATCAGGACATGCAGGACGCGCTGGGCCTGAAGGTGAGCCAGTTCGTGGGCCTCATGGGCGACGAGCCGCCCGCCCCGGAGGACGAGCTGCTCTCCGCGCAGGCCGCCCGGCAGCATATCGAGCAGCTGGTGGCCCGCCTCATCCGCGAGGCCGGGTGAGCGTTTACCTTGGCAGAATGACCGTGACGCCCCCTTCAAAGTCCTGCGGGGCCAGGCACGGATTGGCGCGCAGCAGGCTGGCCACGGGCAGGTTGAAGCGCATGGCCACGGCCTCCAGCGTTTCGGTGGCGGCCAGCGTATAGGTTTCCGGCAGCTCGCAGGGCACGTTGTCCTTGGGGATGCACACGCTCTGGCCCACGCGCAGATTCTCGAAGTCCACGCCGGGGTTGGCCGTCTCCAGCGTATGGCGGCTCACCAGCCCGCGCAGCTGCAGGTCGGATACGGTCTGCCCCTTCTGCACGGTCCACTGTTCGTCCTCGGTGCAGGAAAGGGTGGTGTCCGGGGCGATCTGGCCGGTCATGCAGGTCGGCTGGGTGGTCTGCGCCATGCCGGTGGACTGGCTGGTGCCGGTGGCCTGCGTGGTCTGCGTTGTCGTGCCGCCGGACTGCGTCGTTACGCCGGACTGCGTGGTGCCGGTGGCCTGCGTGGTCTGCGTTGTCATGCCGCCGGATTGGGTCGTTGTGCCGGACTGGGTCGTGCCGGTGGCTTGCGTGGTCTGCGTCGTGCCACCGGACTGCGTGGTCTGCGTCGTCGTGCCGCCGGACTGGGAGCCGCCCAGCCCGCCCGTCTGCGGGGAATCGTCCTCCTCGCGGGGCACGCACAGCACGTCGCCCACCATCAGGCGGGCGGGGTGAATGTCGCGGTTGGCGGCCAGCAGGTCGCGCAGGGGTACGCCCAGCTTATGGGCGATCAGATAGAAGCTGTCGCCCCGCTTGACGACGTATTCCTCGGCGCATTTGCCCGTGTTGGTACCGTTTTGTTCGGCCATAGAGGTTCTCCTTTCGGGGTGATGTCCCTACAGCCTATGAGCCGCCGGCCGCCAACTTGCCTACCAGCCGCGCGCGCGGCGCTCAAAACTTGTGGCCGCGCACTTCAGGTCCGCATACGTGCGGATGTCCTGACGCTGCTCCTGCAACGCCACCTGCGCGTCGGGCGGGAGGCGGCCGAAGAGCTGCCTGCTGGCGGGGTCGCATTCCACCAGATCCCGCAACGTGGGATAAATGTCCATGCTGCTATCACCTCATGGAAAAGCATGCCCGCCGGCCGCGCGGGCATGCATGCCAAAAAACGGAAAGGTCGTGGCCCATGCCGCTGGTCAATTATTGCCGCAAATGCCGCACGGAAACGCCCCTGGGCGAAAGCTGTCCCTACTGCGGGGGAAGGCTCCCCAAAACCGGGGAGCAGCTGTCCTTCGGCATCATCCGAAACCCCGTGACGGACTGGTTCTCCTGGAACGACGTGTTGCGCGTGATGCTGCCAGCCTGGCTGGTGGCGCTCGTCGCCGTGCTGGCGGCCGAGGCGTCGGTCACCGGCGCGGCGGGCGTGACGGCGCTGCTTCGGCAGGGGTTTTTGTGGGTGATGCTGGGGCTGCTCGCCGGGATGCTGGCGGCGCTGCTGGCGCTGATGCTGCTGCGCGGCCCGGAGCGCGTGCACTTCGTCATGGACCGGCAGGGGGTGCACGCGCGCGTCTACGTGCCGGAGGGCTGCGGCGCGCTTCGGCTCTACGCGCGCTTCACCACGCCGGAGGCCGTGGAGCGGCTGGCCGCCGGAGACGACCGCCCGCCGCTGGAGGGGCTCACGCTGGTCAGGCGTGTGACGCTGCCCTGGGAGAGCATCCGCCGGGTGCGCGTGTGGCGCGAGGGGGCGACGGTACTGTTTTTTCATCCCCGGTACTGGCAGGTGCTGGCCATGCGCTGCCCGCTGGCGGACCTGCCGCCGGCGGAGGAGTATGCGCGCAAAAAGCTCAAGCGCTTCAAGCGCGTGAAGGTCCTGCCCCCGCTGCCCCGAAACCCTGGGAAGGCCGCGCGGCCGCGCGCCGCAAAGGAGGAGGCTCCGCATGTGGATTCGCAGGTATGAGCCGGAGGATCTCGGGCAGATCACGGCGCTGTTTTACGATACGGTGCACGCGGTAAACGCTGCCGACTATGCCCCGGAGCAGCTGGACGCCTGGGCGGACGGCGCGCCGGACCTGGATCGCTGGAACGGTTCCCTGCTGGCGCACCATTCGCTGGTGGCGGTGGAGGGCAGGGACCTCATCGTGGGGTTCGGGGATATCGACGGGACGGGTTACCTCGACCGGCTCTACGTGCACAAGGACCGTCAGGGCCTGGGCATCGCCACGGCGCTGTGTGACCGGCTGGAGCGGGCGGTGGACGCGCCCGTGCTCACCACCCATGCCTCCATCACGGCCCGGCCCTTTTTCGAGGGCAGGGGATACCGGGTGCTCCGGGAGCAGCGGGTGGAGCGCCACGGCGTGCAGATGACGAACTATGTGATGGAGAAGCGGCGGCAGGCGTAGCCTTTCGCAAGCCGGAGCAAAGCGGGGCTTGACAGGAGGCAAAACTTTGCTATAATACATACGTACCGAATGAATGTATCGGGAGGGATGCGCATGGCACGCAACAAGCATCCGGAGGCGACGGTGGAGCGCATTCTGGACGTTGCCCAGCGCCTGTTTCTGGAAAAGGGCTACGATCAGACCACCATTCAGGACATCGTGGACGGGCTGGACGGGCTGACGAAGGGCGCGGTCTATCACCACTTCAAATCCAAGGAAGAGATCATGAGCGCGGTGGGGGACCGGATGTTCTTCGAGAACAACCCCTTTGAAGCCGTGCGGGCGCGCGGGGATCTCAACGGGCTGGAAAAGCTGCGGGAGGCCGTCCGGCTCAATCAGGCGGACGAGGCGCGCAGCCGCATGACGGTCCAGGCGGTGCCCATCACCCAGAACCCGCGGGTACTGGTGGAGATGATCGAATCCAACCGCCGCGTTCTGACGCCGTATTTTTTGCAGCTGATCGAGGAGGGAAACCGGGACGGCTCCATTCACACCGACTATCCCAGGGAGCTTGCCGAGCTGCTGCCGCTGCTGACCAGCCTGTGGCTGCTGCCCAGCGTATTTCCGGCCACCCCGGAGGAGCTGGCGCACAAGTTCCGTTTCATCGGGGAGATGCTGGAAAAGATGGGACTTCCGCTGTTTGACAACAGCATCCGGGCGCTGGTGGACGATTTTCTGGCGCAGATGGCGCTTTGATAGAGAAAAGGGAATGCCCCCTTTTCTTTTCGAAAGATACATTCATTCGGTAGGTATGATAATAAAGGATGCAGGTCCCATCGTCTCCGCGCGCGGTCCGGCGGGGCCCCAAAGGAGCAAATCGCCATGAAAAAAACGGAATGGCTGAACCGCAACTTTGTCTTTCTGCTGCTGGGGCAGATCAGCTCCCTCATCGGCAACGGTACGCTGAAATTCGCCCTGGCGATGTACGTGCTGGAGCGCACCGGCTCCGCTGCCGTATTCGCGGGGATGCTGTCCGCGGCCATGCTTCCTACCATCGTGCTGTCGCCCTTCGGCGGCGTGCTGGCGGACCGGATGAACCGCCGCGCTTTGATGATCGCGCTGGACGCCCTCTCCGGCCTTGCGGCGCTGCTTGCCGGCGCTGCGCTGCCGCTGGGATGCGACTTGCCGCTCATCTCCGCGCTGCTGGTGGCATTGTCGGCGCTGGGGGCCTTTGAATCGCCCACGGTGCAGGCGTGCGTGCCCCAGATGCTTTCGGGGGACGCGCTGGAGAAGGGCAACGCGGCGGTCAGTCAGGCGGCGGCGCTGGCCTCGCTGGCGACCCCGTTTCTGGGCAGCGTGGTTTACACCGCGGTTGGCATGGTCCCCGTGCTGTATGCGGCGGCGGCCTGCTTCCTGCTGACGGCATGCCTGGAGGGTTTTATCCGCCTGCCGCCCGTGCAGGCGGGCCGGATGCAGAGCGCGGCCATGCTGCGGGCCGACCTGCGGGCCGACCTGCGGGCGGGCCTGCGCTTTCTGTGCCGGGAGCAGCCCGACGTTTTGAAATGGCTGCTGCTGGCCGCGCTGACGAGCCTGTTCATCGCGGGCACGGCGGTCGTGGGCTTTCCCTTTCTGGTGCGCACGGTGCTGGGCCTTTCGGCGGAGCTCTATGGCGCGGCGGAAAGCGCCATGGCTGTTGCGGCGGTACTGGGCAGCCTGTTTGCGGGGCTGACGGCCGGGCGGCTGCGGCTTTGCCTGGCCTGGGTGTTTCTGGGCGTGGGCGCGGCGCTGGCGCTGGCAGGCGGAGCGTTTCTTGTGCCGCTGGACGCGATGGGCCGCTACCTCGCCCTGACGGCCATGTTCTGCGCCTGCCAGTTCGGGTGCAGCGTGTTTTCCACCTGCGCCATCTCCGCCATTCAGCGGCGCACACCCGAAGCGATGATGGGCAAGGTGATGGCCTACGTATTCACGCTGTCCCTGTGCGCCCAGCCCCTGGGACAGATCTTCTACGGCGCGCTCTTTGACCGGTGCGGGGCGAGGGCATACTGGGTGCTGGTTCCCAGCGGCCTGCTGGTGTGCCTGGCCGGTGTGCTGTCCCGCAGGCTTCTGCGACGGATGGGAAAGGGGGAATGACGCGGCACAGGCGGGCAGCCGCCTCGCAAAAACCCCCAACCTGGGTATTGCCTCCTCCACGCAAGTATGATATAATACCCCATACGTGCCGGTGTGATGGAATTGGCAGACGTGACGGACTCAAAATCCGTTGGGCT
>USFL01000093.1 GCA_900553905.1 uncultured Eubacteriales bacterium
TTGAGTTTTTGGGCGCCAAGCTCGACCCCGTCAAGAACGTCGAGGGCAACCGCAAGGAAAGCGTCATCTCCACCGACGACAGCAAGGTCAAGATCTGCGTCATCCCCACGGACGAGGAAATCGTCATCGCGCGGGACACCCTGTGCATCGTGACCGGCAAGCCGATCGAATAAGCTTCCGAAATACCAATTCGGCGCGGGTGCGTGGGCATCTGCGCCGAATTTGGTCTTGAGCAAAACGCGGTGAGGTGCGTCGATGATAAAAGGTTGGATCAGGCGGGCGGGCATGCTGGGCTGTGCGGGACTGATGGCTGCCGCACCGTGGCTGAACCTCGCTCCGGCGAGAAAGGCCCTGCCGGATGCGCAAAGCCTGTTTGGCTACGTGTATCAGTTGATCGCAAGGACCTTTGCCTCCCTGGAGGTGGACCGATTGGCGGCGGCGCTGCTGCTGGTGGTATGCGTGTGGCTGTGCCGCCGCTTCCTGTTTCACAAGCCTGCTGGAACGGGCGTGGGGGAGTACGGGCTGTGCGCGTTTTTCAGCCTCATGACGCTTCTGTGCACGGCCGTGCGCACGCAGGATACCGTCGCGGTCCTGTGGGATAACGCTTTTCAGGTGTTCAAGGCGGGGCTGTTTTTTGCGGGAATGTATCTGATCTTTCTCATGCTGCTCAGGGCGCTTCGCAAGGGGCTGGAAAAGGGGCGGCAGGCGGGCCTGCCCTCAAGCCTTTCAGGCTTGAGGAGATACGATACCTTCTGGCGGCTGTTTGCGGTGATCGCGGCGGCGTGGCTGCCGCAGATCTTGATCCGCTACCCGGGCGTGCTCATGTGGGACAGCTACATGCAGATCAAGCAGTTCATGGGCGAGGCGGAGCGCGTCTCCAGCCATCCGCCGTTCGGCACGCTGGTCTATGGGCTGCTGGCCTGGCTGGGCGAGGCCGCGGGCAACCGCAACCTTGTCTATTTTGTCTTTACCCTCCTGCAGTGCGGAGCCTACATCGCGGTGCTGAGCTATACGCTGTGCGTCATGCGCCGGCTGGGCGCGCCGGGCTGGGTGCGCTTGACGGCGCTGTTGCTCTACGCCCTTTCGCCCTGCTACGCGGGCTGGGCGACGGTGATCGCCAAGGACACCATGTTCCAGATCCCGTTTTTGCTGATGGTGACGCTGCTGTGGGAGTTTTTGCGGGATCGGAAGGGATTCTTTGAAAGCTGGCGCAGGCCGGTCCTGCTGGGAGCGAGCTTTCTGGTGATGGCGCTGAGCCGTCACAACGGCCTGCCGCTGGCGGCGGCGGTGCTGGCGGTGATGTTGCTGATGCTCGTGCGGGAAAGGGAACGCAGGCGCGCGGCCCTGCGCCTCTTTGCCTGCGGGGCGCTGAGCCTCGCCACCGCCGTGGGCGTGGAAGCTGCCATCAGCGCGGCGCTGGGCATCCAGGACCGCTACATGCAGGATATCCTGTCCCTGCCCTTTCAGCAGACGGCGCGGGTGGTGAAGCTCCATGGGGAGGAGATTCCAAAGGAGGAATGGGAGATCATCGACCGCGTGCTGGACTACGATTCGCTGGCGGAGGGATACAATGACTGGTATGCCGACGCCGTCAAGGACACCTACCGCCAGACGGCGACGGCGGAGGATCGCCTGGCCTACTGGGGCGTGTGGTGGCGGCAACTGCGGCGCTGGCCCACGGAGTATCTGGACGCGGCGCTGCATATGAACGGCGTGCTCTTTGACCTGCGCGACAACGAACCCATGTACATCAGCTTCAGCGACATGGCGCTGGATACCTACGTTTATCCCTGGTCGTTCAACGACATGACCATGTATGATCGGGAGGCGCTGGTGCCGCTGAGCAGCGTCCAGCGCGCTCTGACGGAATGGTACATGGATCTTGACAGGCTGCCGCTGGTCGGGCTTTGTGCCAGCATGAGCTTCAACGTGCTTTTGACGCTCGCTCTCTTCTATCTCTGTGCAACCGGCGGCCGCAGAGGCATCCTGCCGGTGTTTTTGCCAGCGCTGGCAACGCTCTTGGTGTGCCTGTTTTCCCCGGTGGTTTATCTGCGATACGCCCTGCCCCTCATCGGCGCTATGCCGGTGGGGCTGGCGGCGTGCGCCGCGCGGCTTGACAAGGACGCGCGCCCATCCCTATAATGAAAGGCGCGGTCAAAACCGCGCTTTGCAAACGGAGGTGGCAGCATGGAACTGGATGTATCCCGCGGCTTTGTTCACCCGGCGACGCCCTTTCCCTTTGAGGCGAGCCTGACGCTGGAGGCGCAGGACGTGGGCGGCGAAACTGTGACCTTTGATCCGGTGGCGCTGGAAGGAACCTATTTTGTGGTGGACGATACCGTGCGGCTGGAGGGGAAGCTGACGACCAGGGCGCATGCCGCCTGCGCGGTATGCCTGGCGCCGGCGGAGAAGCGCGTTGAAATCAATTTTGACGAAACCTTCCGCAAGGACGCTAACGAGACCGAGGACGAGTGCTTCCGCTACGAGGGAAAATCCGTGCCGCTGGACCACATGGCGCTGACGCTTGCGATGCTCAATCTGCCCATGCGCTTTGTGTGCGGCAGGCCGGATTGCCATGCCGCCGCGGAGCTGAAGGCCTGGAACGAAGAGGGAAAGGTATGGAAGGAGGAGCCGGAGGGCGGGGGAACCTACCGTCCCTTCGAGGGCCTGAATGAATTGCTGGATGATCAAAAGCAGACGCACTAGAGCGGAGGGAAACTATGCAAAGGGTCCTGCGCAGGGGAGCGCGCCTGGCGGCGCTGCTGCTGGCCGCCATTTGCCTGTATACCGGCTTGCTGCTGGCCGCTTATGCCTTTCCTGACGAATGGATCAGCGATAATGTCGGGGCCGCAGTCAATGTGCTTACGGAAGAGGGCAACATGGTGGGCGGGTATGCCAACTATTTTTGGCATACGGGCTTCAGCATCACGGACAATCTGACGGATATACGGATCTATGAGGGACTGCTGCGCGGCGGCCGAAGCGTGACGGACGCGGCGATGCGCACGGATTATGCGCGATACTGGCACGGCTACGCCGTGGTGCTGCGGCCGCTGATGATCGTGATGAGCATCGTCAACATCCGCTATCTGAACATGATGGCCCTGATGGCGCTATTCCTTGTCTGCGGATGGAAGTGCCGCGAGCGGTTCGGCTGGAGAAGCGCGGCGCATTTCTGCGGCGGGCTGCTGATGTCGTTTTTGCTCATTGCACCGTTTTGCCAGCAGTATATGCCTGTGACCTTTCTTGCCCTTGCGGGCAGCGCTGCCTTGCTGTGCGGATGGAAGGCCGTCCGCGGCTGTTTGTATGAATTCTTTTTCCTGCTGGGCTCTCTTGTCTGTTTTTTTGATTTTCTGACGTTTCCCGTCCTGGCGTTGGGCTATCCGCTGGCGTGCTGCCTGCTGCAAATGGTTTGGGATGGAGAGGGACCGGCTCCGATCTGGAAAAAGACGCTCTTGCTCTCGGCTGCGTGGGTCCTGGGATATGGGCTTACCTGGGTTGCAAAGGGCATAATCGGGACGCTGCTGACGGGAGAAAACGTCCTGGGCGATATCCTGTCTCAGGCCGCCTTCCGCACGACGGGAGCCTTCTATACGGATACAGGCGCTGTTGATGTGAGCATGCGCAGCGCGGTGCTCATCAACCTGGAAACCTTCTTTATGGGCGCCAATGTCGGCGCGTTTGCGCTGATGCTGCTGGTGGAAGGCTTTTATGCACTCCGCCGAGGACGGCTGGAAAACTGGCCGCAGGCGCTTGCGCTGGCGGCGGTGGCCCTGTGGCCGGTTATATGGTATTGCGTGTTGCAGAATCATTCGCGGCTGCATTTCTGGATGACGTACAAGCAGCTTTCCGTAACGGTTTTTGCAGGATGTTCCGCTTTGCGGGCGCTCGGCGCTGTCAGGGAGGACAGATCGTGCGGAGAGGTTCAAAAAAGGGCTTGACAAAGAAATTGCTCCATCATATAATACAAATTGGTCACGTTGTGGACAGGCGTTTGCGCAAGGAGGCGCCGCCGCAGCGTTGCAAAGGATGAATACCTTGTCTATGATGGCCGGGATCGGGCGCAGGGAGCGGCAAATGCATCTGCCTCGTCATTCCCCGGAAGGCTGGTTCGCCCCAGGCGAACGATTTGGAAAGCCCCGTCAGCGACGGGGCGCGGAATGAGGAGGTGTAACCATGGCTCTTCCCAAGGGAAAAGTGTCCAAGGCCCGTGGCCGTAAGCGCCGCGCAAATTGGAAGCTCAGCCTGCCCGGCATCGTCGAGTGCCCGCAGTGCCACGAAAAGAAACTGTCCCACCGCGTGTGCAAGCATTGCGGTTATTACAACGGCGTTCAGGTCATCGACATGACCGAGAAGAAGGAGAATGCGTAAGCGTCTCCTCCATGGCTGCAAGGCTGCCTGAAGGTTCGGGCGGCCTTGCGCCGTATGGCCCTGAGAACAGGAGGAGTACCCTCCCCCGTCGCCCAAGAGAGGACCGCTCGCCGGCTGAAAGGCGGTTCGGATGCACGGGAAGGGGAAGGTCGCCTGGGAGGGCGTGGGGTGAATGGCACTGGTCATAGCCTCGCCGTGTGCGCACGTTACAGCGCATTGAGGCGGCCTGTCGGGCCGCGAAGTAAGGTGGTACCACGGAGCTGCTCCGTCCTTTGGACGCGGGCGGCTCTTTTGGTTTTCGGGAAAGGAGGCGGTCACGCATGGACTGGCAAAAGGTGCTTTCACGGCTGAGCGTGCCGGGCATCACGCTGCTGCTGGCGGGTGCGGTCCTGTGCGTGCAGGCGACCCGGCTGTGCAGGTTCGTGCTGCGCGACCGCGGCGAGCGCGCCGTGCTGCCGGTGAGAATCGCGGGGCTTGTGCTGGCGCTGCTGGGCGCGCTGATTCTGCTGGATGTGTTCCCCGGATTGTAAGCCGGATGAGAAAGGGAGGAAACCCCATGGATTTTGAAATGGAAAAGGTGTATAACCCCCAGGCCATTGAAGATAAGCTCTACCAGATGTGGGAGGAGAGCGGCGCGTTTGTGGCGCACCGGGTGGAAGGCAAAAAGCCCTTCACCATCGTCATGCCCCCGCCCAACATCACCGGCCAGCTGCATATGGGCCACGCGATGGACTGCCTCCTGCAGGATGCGCCCATCCGCTATCACCGCATGAAGGGTGACCCCACCCTCTGGCTGCCCGGCACGGACCATGCCTCCATCGCCACCGAGGTCAAGGTGGTGGAGCAGATGGCCAAGGAGGGCCTGACCAAGGAGATGCTGGGCCGCGACGGCTTCCTGGAGCGCGCCTGGGCGTGGAAGAAGGAGTATGGCGGCCGCATCAACCGCCAGCAGCGCCGCCTGGGCGCCAGCTGCGACTGGAGCCGCGAGCGCTTCACCATGGACGAGGGCTGCAACCGCGCCGTGCGCGAGGTGTTTGTCAAGCTCTACGAAAAGGGCCTGATCTACCGTGGCAACCGCATCATCAACTGGTGCCCGGAGTGCCAGACCGCGCTTTCCGACGCCGAGGTGGAGTATGAGGAGCAGGCCAGCCACCTGTGGCACATCCGCTATCCCGGCGCGGACGGCAGCGAGGGCGTGGTGGTGGCCACCACGAGGCCGGAGACCATGCTGGGCGATACCGGCGTGGCAGTCAACCCCGACGATGCGCGCTATACGGATCTGGTGGGCAAGAAGGTGATTTTGCCCATCATGAACAAGGAAATTCCCGTGGTGGCCGACAGCTATGTGGACATGGAGTTCGGCACCGGCGCGGTGAAGATGACCCCCGCCCACGACCCCAACGACTTTGAGGTGGGCAAGCGGCACAACCTGGAGGTCATCCGCGTGACCAACGACGACGGCACCATGAACGAGAACGCCGGGCGCTTCCAGGGCATGACCGCGCTGGAATGCCGCGAGGCGGTGGTGGAGCAGCTTAAGCAGGAGGGCTATCTGGTCAAGATTGAGGACTATACCCACAACGTGGGCACCTGCTACCGCTGCCATCACACCGTTGATCCCGTGACCAGCACCCAGTGGTTTGTGAAGATGGAGCCGCTGGCCAAGCCTGCCATCGAGGCCGTGCGTTCGGGCCGGACCAAGTTCGTGCCGGAGCGCTTTGCCAAGACCTATTACAACTGGATGGAGAACATCCGCGACTGGTGCATCAGCCGCCAGCTGTGGTGGGGCCACCGCATCCCCGCCTGGTACTGCGACGAATGCGGCGAAACCATCGTGGCGCGCGAGGCTCCCGCGGCGTGCCCCAAGTGCGGCTGTGCGCATCTCCATCAGGATGAGGACGTGCTGGACACGTGGTTCTCTTCCGCGCTGTGGCCCTTCTCCACGCTGGGCTGGCCGGAGGAGACCGAGGACCTCAAAT
>USFL01000094.1 GCA_900553905.1 uncultured Eubacteriales bacterium
CTCCCCCACATAGCGCTCTCTCCGGCTGGCGTGCACTGCAAAATTCCCCTGGGCCATCTCTCCCAGCACGTGGGTTTCATCCGCGATCACATCCGACAGCGTGGCCGCCATGCGCACGTCGTGCCCGCCCAAGGCCAGCGACAGCCCGCACATCAGTCCCGCGGCCACGCCGTACACCGGCCCGTTTGCAGCGGCATACGCGACCGTCATCCATACGGCGGCCAGCTGTCCCAGATTGATCGCACCCATCCAGAAATAGCCCAGGCCTCCCACCAGCAGCAGGCCCAGCGCCGCCACGCAGGCGCGCTCCCGCGCGCAGGTCGGCGCGGCGGTGGAGGTCATGCCGTCCATCGCGCTGCGGAAAAAGGCTGCGGCCAGCATGCCCAGCGGCACCGCCGCAAGGCTGAGCAGCACGTCCAGCGGCACATGTCCGGCCAACGCCGCAAACACGCGCGGCATCATCGAAAGGCCGCCCAACGCCGCCGTCTCAATGCCCGGCCGGGGCCTCAAACGGCGCAGCGCCAGCCATAGTCCCGCAATGCCCACATACTGCCATACATCCAGTTCCAGCCCCCACAGCGCCCTCACCGCCAGCGACGTACCCGCGCCCGCCAACATCAGCGGCGTAGGCTTCTCCGCACGCGCCAGCAGCAGCGCCGCCGCAAAGGGGGACGGAATGCCAAACCACCGCACAAAGGTGAACAGAAAGACCGTCACGGCCTGTCCCACAGGCCGCGCCGCGCTGCGTGCGAAGATCATCAATCGCCTTCCCGCGCGCCGAACGCCCTTTCCCCTGCGCTCAACCGCCTCCTGCGGCCGGGCCGTTGAAGTCTCCATACGCCGCCTCCCCCATGCCAGTGTACAGCCAGTATAGCCAGCGCGGTTTTCGCGCCGTGTCGGTCTGCGGCGCGAAGCATGTCAAACATCCCGCAGAATCCGGCATTCTTCGCGCCGTATAGGACCTTTCCCCGCGGTGCAACCTAGGGACGACCCTATCAGGCAGGAGGAGCTTACGCATGGAGAATCAGAAAAAATGGGCCGGTTGGCTCATCGCCGGACTGGTAGCGGCGGTGGCTGTGGTTGCCGTGGTCATGACCACCGGAACGGCCGAACCGCCCGCCGTCACCCCGACCCCGGCTGTCACCGCATCGCCGATGGTCAGCCCATCCCCGGAGGCAACGCAGCCTACCGCATCACCCGCTGCCGCAGGCCGCACCGCAAACGCCAGCGCCATCGGCTATGCCGGTCCCGTACTGGTGCGCCTGACGCTGGAGGACAGCGGCGCGATTTCCGCCATTGACGTGGGCGGCGCGCGCTTCCTGGAAACGGTCGGCGTGGGCAGCGGCGTGCGCGAGGAGGCGTTCACCTCCCAGTTCATCGGAAAAACCCCGCCGCTGACGCTCAATCAGGACGTCGATGCCGTCTCCGGCGCCACCCTGTCCAGCCAGGCTGTGGTGGATGCGGTGAACGAGGCGTTCGCCTTTTTGGAAGAGCGCTGACAGGATTCGACAAAGGTTTCGGTCATACCAGGCAGGGAGCAGGGGCCGCATGGGCGTATCCTTATTGACAGGAGGTGCGCTCATGCGGCTTTTGATTGCTGTGCTCAGCCCAGGCACGGCCCGCCGGATCGCGGCGGGCATGGAGCTTCGCGGCTTTGACGCCCTGATCACGGAAAGCGGCGCGCAGGCCTTGCAGCTGCTTTCGCGGGACCGGTTCGATTTGCTGCTTCTGCATGCATGCCTGCCGGAGCTGGACGGCCTTGAGGTGCTGGAGGCGCTGGAGGCGATGAACCATCCCTGTCCGCCGCGCGTGCTGTTTTTGTGCGAGCCGGAGCTGTGCGCCTCGCGCCCGGCCATGGCGGATGCGGTGGCGCCCATCTGCGCCGCGCCGGAAAAGCTGTGCGCGCTGATGGAAACGCTGGCGCAAAAGCCGCTGCCGAAACTGGCAGCGGCTCAGGCCCCGCGCACCGCGCAGGCGGTGGAGTCGTTGTTAAAGGCCATCTCCATGGACGGCCGCTACAAGGGCCGCGCCTATGCGGCTTGGCTCCTTGAGTATCTGGCGCCGTCGCCTGCCCTGGAGGCGCGCTCCATGGGCCAGCTCTACCGCTCGTGCGCCCGCGCTTTCGGCACCACGCCCGCCGCCGTGGAGCGCTGTCTGCGCGTGGCGGTGGAAAGCGTGTTTACCCAGGGCAGCATGCGGGGGATCGAGCGCTTTTTCGGCGCCACGGTGGACCCGGAGCGCGGCAAGCCGACCAACCGGGCCTTTCTTTTGCAGGCCGCCCAACAGATTCGGCTGGATCACTCCTTGGCGGATACCCGCTCGCCAAACAGCAGCGAGATGCACCATAGGCCGGCCGCGCCCACCAGGGTGTAGACGATGCGGCTGACCACCGCCGCCTGCCCGCCGAAGAGATACGCCACCAGATCGAATTGAAAGATGCCGATCAGCGCCCAGTTGATGGCGCCGATGATCACCAGCACCAGCGAGATCTTATCCAGCATAGCAAGAAAACCTCCTTCCATCCCATACCCCGGCCTTTGCCGGGGCTTCTGTGTCAAGGATGCGCCAAACGCCCCCGGATTATGCCATCAAAAAGCAGGCATGAACATCCGTACCCGTAAACACGGTTTTTGAAAGCCATGGCTTGTAATGGGAAAGCAGCCGCACCTGGCCGCCCAGCGTCGCGCTCACCAGCGCCATGGGGCCGCGGCAGCACAGGCCGGCGCACAGCGCCAGATCCGGCAGGTTCCAGAGCAGCCGTCCCTGTGGAATGTCCAGTTTCATCAATCCGTCGCGCGTGCTG
Source organism: uncultured Eubacteriales bacterium (assembly GCA_900553905.1). GTDB lineage: Bacteria > Bacillota > Clostridia > Christensenellales > Aristaeellaceae > Limiplasma > Limiplasma pullistercoris. The sequence continues at coordinate 2,804 of USFL01000094.1, forward strand.
ATGAGCGCGCCTACGCCATCCGGACACACGCACAGCCCGCCCGGCTGTCCCGGCAGGTCGATCAGCTTGCGTGGACGCGGCGTGCCCGGAGCCAGCGTATACACCGCCGTGTGGATATCCTCTCCCTCGACGGCGCACACTAGCAGCAGTCCGCCGCGCCAGAAGCCTGCGGCAAAGCACGGGCTTTGCGTGTGGATGGTGCGTTCGCGCACCAATTCCGGCGCAGTGAGCAGGTAGGCTTCGTCCACCGCCCCGCCCGCGGCCAGCAGCAGCCGCCCGGACGCGTCCAGGCACATGGCGCGGGGAAACACCCCCACCGGAGCCGCAAAAATCAGATCTCCGGTGGCCGTCAGGCGCGTATGGACGCTGTCGGCTTCGGAGCTGAGCTGGTACACATACCGCCCACAGGGCGACAGGCACAGCGCCGCCAGCCCCGGCGCAGCAGGCATCCGGCTGATTTCCCTCAGCCCGTGGCAGGTCAGGCACAGGCATTCCCTGTTTCCGCCCACGCACACGCACGCACTGCCGGCACAGGTCAGGCGGGGTCCCTCCAAAGCGCAGTCCACCCCGGTGAGCGGCCCGCCCTCGTCCGTGGCTTTCCAAACGCCCAGCCGGGCGTCCGCGATGATCAGGCTCATGGCACCGCTCCCTTCCCCACCTCGTTTCAAGCGCTACTGTCACCCTATGCGAAAGCCCGCCGGATGTGAAAAATCCGGCAGGAAAAGCGGGGCGTTGTGTCGAAAGCAATAAATTGGCTTATTTTGTGTAAGCCGCAGCAAAAGGAGAGACGCACACATGATGCACTATAAGACCAGGGGCACCTGTTCCACCGCCATCGACCTGGAAATCGAAGGCGGAAAGATCACGGCCTGCCGCTTCACCAACGGCTGCCGGGGCAATACCGACGGCCTCTCGCGCCTGGTGATCGGCCAGGACGCGCGCGAGGTGATGAACCGCCTGCGCGGCGTTCAGTGCCGCGGCGGCACCTCCTGCCCCGACCAGCTCAGCCGAGCGATTGAAATTTGCCTCAACCAACAACAACAGTAAGGAGCGCCCGCTTTGCCAACAGAAGGACTACAGATTACCAAATTCTCCGAGGCCGCCGATCTCAGCGACGAGATTCTCAAGGCGGTCGAAAAAATGGGATTCAGCGAAATGACCCCCGTCCAGGCCAAAACGCTTCCCCTGATGATGGAGGGGCGCGACCTGATCGCCATCGCTCCCACAGGCACGGGCAAAACCTGTGCCTTCGGCATTCCCATGCTGGAATACGTGAACCTCAAGGACAAACGCGTGCAGGAGCTGGTGCTGGCCCCCACACGCGAACTCAGCCTGCAAATCACCGACGAGCTGCGCGCGCTGGCGCGCTATATCCCCGGCGTGCGCATCGCCTGCCTCTATGGCGGGCAGCCCATCACCAAACAGCTCTCCCAGCTCAAGCAGTGCCCGCAGATCGTGGTGGCCACGCCCGGCCGGCTGCTGGACCACATGAACCGCGGGAACATCCGCCTGGACAGCGTGCATACCATGGTGCTGGACGAGGCCGACGAGATGCTCAACATGGGCTTTGTCAAGGACGTGACCAAGATCATCGAGGCCACGCCCATCGAGCGGCAGCTGGTGCTCTTTTCCGCCACGACCAATCAGGACGTGATGACCATCGCGTGGAAGTACCAGCAGGACCCGGTGGAGATCGTCATCCCCGCGACGAAGGAAAACCGCCCGCAGATCACCCAGTACGTCATTTCCACCGAGCGCGAGCACAAGTATGAGCACCTGCTCTACCTGCTCGACAGCGACGTATACCAGCGGGTGATGGTCTTTGTCAACACCAAGGACATGACCCAGCGCCTGTGCAAGCGCCTCAAGGACGCGGGCTATCCCGCCGACTGCCTGCACGGCGACATGCGCCAGTCCGCCCGCAACGAGGTCATGCAGGCGTACCGCAAAGGCAAGTTCCAGATTCTGCTGGCCACCGACGTAGCCGCCCGCGGCATCGACGTGGATGACGTGGAGGCCGTCATCAACTATGACCTGCCCAATGAAAACGAGTACTACCTGCACCGTATCGGCCGCACGGGCCGCGCGAAAAAGCACGGCGTTTCCTTCACGCTCCTGACCTACACCGAGAGCGTGCGCTTCGACGCCATTCTCAAATATATCATGGCCAAGCCCGTGCCCCTGCATTTCAACGATCTGGGCATATTGGTCACCGAAACGGGCGAACCTTTCTTTGAGGACATGTAACAGCATTTGGAGGCGATTGACATGGGCATCATCCCATCCCGCAACCTTGAGGAGCAGCGCCGAGAGCAAAACGGCGTGACCTACTTCGACCGCGGCGTAATCGAGGGCAAGGACGGCCGCAAATACAGCCGCTACGCCATTCAGACCCACTTTGTCAAGGTGGGCGAAGATCAGGCGGCGCTGGTGGAAAAGTACGTGCGCCCGCTCTATCAGCCCGGCGACATGCTCAGCTTCGGCGCCAAGGTCATGTGCATGTGCGTCAAATCCGTCAAGACGCGCGACGAGGTCAAGCCCGGCTGGTGGGCCAACCACCTGTGGCGCTTCGCGGGGATCAACCACACGGGCGTGGGCATGCACGAGCCCTACAAGCTGCAGCTGGTCATCGACATGTGCGGCCTGCCGCGCGTGCTGCTGGCCGCCGCCGCCAGCGCGGTGACCAAGCTGTTCGGCATGCACGGCGTGTTTTACAAGGTGTGCGGCAAGGGCGTGGGCGGCATCGACGGCTTCTACACCCGTTCCAGCTTCGAGCTCTACCACCAGATGGCCCTCATCAACCCCGACAATCCGAATGAGCTGTGCGCAAAGCTCTATCAGGACACGGGCATCCCGGTGGTACTGATGGACGCCAACGACCTGCAGCGCGACCAGCTGGGCAAAAGCCCCGACTTTCCCCTTACCGATGCGCAGATCCAGGACGCCATGGCGGACAACCCCAGCGGTCAGGGCGACGAGCTGACCCCCTTCATTCTGATCCGGCCGCTCAACTAAGTGAATCTGCCGCCCGCCCTCCGGGGCGGGCGCTTTTCAATCCCACTTTTTGAAAGGACGTAAAATACCGATGAACGCAACAGAACGCTTTCTTCGTTATGCCGCCGTTTCCACGCGGTCGGACCCCAATTCTGCCCTCATCCCTTCCACGGACTGCCAGTTCTCCCTGGCCCGCCTGCTGGCGGACGAGCTGACGGCGCTGGGCCTCACGAACGTGCGCGTGACGGACAACTGCTTCGTCTACGCCGCGCTGCCCGCCACGCCGGGGCTGGAAGGCCAGCCCTGCCTGGGGTTGATCGCTCACATGGATACCGCGCCCGATTATCCCGGCGAGGGGGTCAAGCCCCAGCTGCACCCGGACTATGACGGCGGCGACATCGTGCTCTCCGCCACGGGCGCGGTGCTCTCGCCGGCACGCTTCCCCAGCCTGAATGGCCTCAAGGGCAAAACGCTCATCACCACCGACGGTTCCACCCTGCTGGGCGCGGACGACAAGGCCGGTGTGGCCGAGATCATGACCGCGCTGG
>USFL01000095.1 GCA_900553905.1 uncultured Eubacteriales bacterium
CCGCGCAGTCCACCCCGGCGTTGCGGGCGGTTTCCACATCCACGTCGCTGTCGCCGACATAGAGCACTTCGGATGGCTTGCATCCCCATTCCTTCATCACCCTGAGGACCGTATCCGGAGCGGGCTTGCGGCGCACGCCCTCCTGTTCTCCCACCGCCAGCGGAATCCAGCGGCTGAAATAATCCTGGGTGAGCGCCTTGACGTTGGGATCATTCTTGTTGGAAACGATCGCCTGGCGCACGCCCGCCTGATTAAGGCGCTCCAGCAGCGCTTCAATCCCGTCATAAGGAGCCGTGGTATCGTTGTTGTGGCGCGCATAATAGCTTTTAAACGCCTGCAGGGTTTCCTCGAAGGCTTCCTCGTCGCCGTCGGCGGACGCCGGCAGCGCACGATGGATCAGCTGGCCCACGCCGTTCCCCACAAAGCGGCATACCTCTTCCAATGTGCGTTCGGGATAGCCGCTTTCTCTCATCGCATGGTTGACCGCATTGGCCAGATCCTCCAGTGTGTTGAGCAGCGTTCCATCCAGGTCATAAATGACCGTTTCATACCGTTTACGCATTCAAAAGGTCCCTCCCCTGACTTTCGTCACCGGCATGATACCACTAGTTCGCACTTCGCGCAACCCGGTTTTACAATGCCAACCCTTTCCCTCGATTGCGAAAATGCCTGCGCTTTGCTATAATGGTGGCACGCTTTTTGAAGGGGAGGAGGCACGCCGCATGCGCAAGCTACGCCGGTTTATCTGGTATCTGGCGGGAAGGCTGCTGCTGATTACGGTGCTGTTGGGGCTGTTTACGGTCACGTTTTACTATGCCATGAACGCCTCCAATATCTATATCGTGCTCAAGGACGGCATGGCCAAGCGTGCTCAGGTCATCATGATGGGCGAATCGCCGTCGGAGCTGACCAAGTTCTTTCAGGGCAGCTACCTGCAGCGGGATGAAAACCTGCTGCTGGCCATTGATGGGCGTAGCCCCTATAGCTATTACACCATACGCGGCATCGACCACAGGCTGGAAATGACCTGGATGTGGTGCTGGCCGTGGGAGAGCACCGCGCGCGTCGAATTTATCGAAACCATTCCCCGCATCGACGGACGGGTGAATGGCGACTATGCGGAGGCGGCGCGTGCGCTGTATGGCGAAGGGTATGAATCACCTCCCAAGTGGCAGGGAGGGCGCTATACGGCCACCATGGTCAAGGAAAACAACCAGTGGCACATTCGCAGCCTGTCGCTGGTGGAGCTGCTGGATGGGGACGAAGGGGACGCCCAGCCATGAGCGAAAGCATGACGGTCCATATTATCGCGCGCATCCGCAGCGATTTTGGCGCCAAATTCGGCATTCCGCGCCAGAGCGGGCTGGTGGACAGCCTGACGGCCCGCGTGATATTCGAACCGGAATATCGAAATTCCGACGCGCTTCGCGGGCTGGACGGGTTCAGCCATCTCTGGCTGATCTGGCAGTTTTCCCAGTGCATGGGAAGGGACTGGTCGCCCACGGTGAGGCCGCCCAAGCTGGGCGGCAACCGGCGCATGGGCGTTTTTGCCACGCGATCGCCGTTTCGGCCCAATCCTATCGGCCTGTCCTCCGTGCGGCTGGAGCGAATCGAAACGGACCCCGTGCTGGGGCCCGTTTTGTACGTATGCGGCGCCGACCTGATGGACGGCACCCCGATCTTGGATATCAAGCCCTATCTGCCCTATACCGACAGCCATCCGGATGCGCGGGGCGGCTTTGCCCCCGGTCCACAGGCCGCGCTGGAAGTGCAGGCCTCTGCCGGGGTCCTTGCGCCTGTCCCGCCGGACAAGCGGCAGGCGCTTCTCGATACGCTGGCGCAGGACCCCCGTCCCGGCTATCAGCACGAACCCGGCCGGGTCTACGGCCTGCTTTTTGCCGGCTGCAACGTGCGCTTCACCGTCGAGGACGGCGTGCTGACCGTGCGTGAGGTCTGTCCTGCCGAAAGCGGCACGGGGTGAGCGGAACAGCCCATAAGGACGGCCTCTCCGTCCTCACGCCCGCTTCGTTTCACCCTCCAGAATCAGCAGCGCGCCCATCATCGCCACAGCCGCTATATCCCGGCTGTACACCACCGTGCCCAGCAGCGCAGTCACACCCACCGCAATCCCCGTCAGGATCAGATGTGCCCTGGCGGGACTTTTTTTCAGACCTCGCAAGGCCCCGCGTCCCATCAGCCATACCATGCCGCCCATCAGCGCCGTGCCCAGCACACCCGTGCCGCTCAGCGCGTCCAGGATGTCGCTGTGCTGGCTGAGCAGTTTTTCGCCGCCAAACATACTGCCCGTAATCGGCGAGCGCGCGAAGCCTTCCAGCGCCGTCAGATAATATCCGAGTCGGGAATCGGCGCTGGTGGCGCCGCCCTCAAGTGCCAGGAGCAGCTGACGGAAGCTGAAGGCAAAATTGCTAAGTCCCAGCCCTTCACACACATTGGCCGCCAGCGCGGTCAGCGGTACGCGCAGCAGAAACGCCACCAGAAGCGGCAGCCCTCCCCACAGGAGAGACGCACCCAGCCCTACGCGTCCGCGCGAGGCGGAGCGCACCACCAGCGCGAGGCCCTCTACCACCAGAATGCCCGCCGCAAACAGCATGGCATAGGTATATTGCGACAGCGCCACCATCACCGCCTGAGCCGCCAGCAGCGCGCAGAAAGCCACGCGCCGCCAGCCGCGGCTGCGCTGGATGCCCAGGCATGTCAGCGGCAAAGCCGCCACCGTGGCATAGACAAAATCATAGCCCCCGATGTTGCGCAGCATCAGCTCCTTGAGATAGGCTTCCTGTGCTTCGCCCCCGGCCCCGTAGCCCAGCGAGCGGGAATAGGCATACACGCGCCCGCCGCGCAGCATGCCCTGAATGAGCCAGCCGATGGTGGTAAGCGTGGTCACGGTAACCACTGACAGCAGAAGCGGGCGCACCCAGCGCCACAGGCGGCTGTCGTCCCGCTCCCGCGCATAGCCCGCAAAAACCACCGGAAACCAGAACATGGCCTGCTGCACATAAAAACCTGCCCCGTTTTCTCCTCCCCGGGCCAGAAACACGCGCAGGATTACCGGCATCAGCGCGGCACAGGCCGCGCGCAACAGCGTGCGCCAGCCGTGCGCCCTGAGCCATGACCCATCCAATAGCACACCCACGCCAAACAGCGCCACCGCAGCCACGCCCGTAACGGCCCGCCCGGTGGTCTGCACCGCGGGCAGCAGCAGCCAGAACAGATAGAGCAGCATCGAGGCATTCATCAGCCCCGCGCTTGTGGCGGAGGGTTTTTCCAGCGTATGCGTCATGGCTTATGCTCTCCTCATCTTCAGTGTTTCGCGCCCCGGTCCGCACCCACCAGCGCCGTGCCCAGGCCGATGCCCAGCGCGATCATCAAAATCAGCGCCATGGTATGGGCGGCGATGGATGCCCCTGCCATCATATCGCCAGTGGCCAGCGCGCTCATGGCGCGGTAGAGCCCCACGCCCGGTACGAGCGGCAAAATGGCGATGGTCACAAACACTGTGGCAATCATCTTCAGCCGGCGCGCGGCAATCTGGGCACCCAGCGCCGCAACCAGCGCGCCGATAAACATCGCAGCGGTCTCAGCGGCGCCACATTCCATCGCCGCCCAGTAGCAAAGATACCCCACGGACCCGAGCAGCCCGCCCCAGATGATGGCCTTTCGCGGCGCGTAGAGCAGCGCGCCAAAGCCTCCGCCTGCCAGCAGGCTGCTTGCCAGCAGCACGCCCGCTGTGCGCAGGTCAAAAGACAGGGCGGCCGGACTTGTCAACGGAGAATCCGCCAGTCCCATCCAGCTGCTCATGTGCGTACCGATGAGTGCGCCGCCAGCCAGCATCGCCGCAATCATCACGGCGCGCGCCGCATGCGTCACACCCGAAACCATATCGCCTCGCAGGAGATCCTGCACGGCGTTGGTCATGCTCAGGCCCGGCACCAGAGGCATGATGGCGCTGGCGATCATCGCCTCTACCACGCCCAGCCCGGTCAGCGCATGAAACACCAGCGGAATCAGCGCGCACAATATGCCGCCCAGCAGTACGCTGCTCATGCCGCCCGAATCGCGCCTTCCCAGGAAGCGCGGGACCAGCAGCGTCAGCGCCGCACAAATGCCGCCCACGACCATGTCCACCCATCCGCCGGCAAACATCACGGCAAACCCGGCGGCGGTAAGAAAGGCCACGGCCGGCGCATACCACACCGCCATATTCTCTCCCAGGCAGGCCGCCTCCCGCAGCGCATCCATCACCGCTTCCGGCGCAAGGGAGCCTTCAGCCAGCTGCCGGCTGATCTGATTGACCCGGTCTACCCTTGCCAGGTGGGTGCCATGGAGAAAAATCCGGCATACCGAGGTTTCCCGCTCGCCACACTCATCCGTATAAGAGATGAACAGGCCGCTGGGAATGCCGAATACGTCCACCTCGGTCATGCCCATTGCGCGCGCCATGCGCGTTACCGTATCCTCGGCGCGGTAGGTTTCGCCGCCGTTTTCCAAGATAATGCGCCCCGCCAGACTTAAAATCCGGGTGCGCCACGCTGCGCTCATGCCGCGCAACCTCCTTCAAAAAAACCTTGTGCAAGGCTTCCGAATCCAGGGACCGGTACGGTAGAGCCGGGCTCTCACCGGAAGGGACAGAGGGAAGCATCAGCCCTGTGAGCGGCTGCGCAGAGCGACCCGGTGAAATCAACCGAGACGGGCAGGCCGAGCGCTGAGCGCTCTCTGCGACGATCAAGGTTGCGGGTCTGCGTCCCTCCAAACCTCCTGACATGGATGATTGGCCGTCTGAACCGCGCCTTGCGCGGCCACGCGTAGTATAGCAGATGCCCCGTTGGAATGCAACTTGTCTAGGGGCGGATCTCCACGGCCTCCAGCCGGTCCCGCAGGGGAAAAAGACGATCCATGTCCGAAGCGTCCAGCGCGATACACCCCTGGGTCCAGTCGCAGTGGCTTCCTCCCTCATGAATATAGATCTCCCCACCCAGCGGCGATCCCCATGGGGGCCGGCGGCCCTCGCGATGGGCCTTGTCCACAGCAAGAAACGTAACCCGGTCGATTTCCCCCCGCAAAAGCGCCTCCTGCGCATCCCGTATGCCCGGATAGGACAGGCCCAGGCTGCGCCCATACTTGCCCCGCTCCTTGACCAGACAGATGGTATAGACGCCCTCCGGCGTACGCCCATCCCCTTCGCGCTGCTTTGGACCCTCCGGCTCACATCCCAGCGCCACGCGGCAGCGGAACACCTCCCGTCCTCCCTCAAAGACCGTCAGCCTTCTTTCATGCTTCTCAATAATGACGCGCATGCGATCCTCCCCCTGCCAATCCCTCAGTTGTGAAAAACGTGTGAATAGTCTGTAACATTCTGCCTTTCGACCTCAAAACCCTTGCGGAAAGATGAGCGGTGTGTCATAATGATTTGGATATCAAACCGCCGGGCGTTCGCCCGCAAGGGCGGTGCGTCTGTGGATCTGCCCCCTTTGATAATCCCGTTTTGGAAAGGAACGTTGCAAACATGACCAACATCAGGAAAACCATTGCCCTGCTTCTGTGCCTGTGCATGCTGTGGGGAACTGCCGCCCTGGCCGAGGATGCCGCTACAGCGACCGACACTGCCACCACGGCCGTCACCGAGCTTAACGACACCGACGTGCTGGCCACCGTCAATGGTGAGGAAGTGAGCTGGGACGAGGTCAAAAGCCTGTACTCCAGTCTGGTCTCCCAGTACGGCAGCGCCTACGACCTGACCCAGCAGGCCAATGTGGACCTGTTCCGCGCCGTGGCGCTGGAAAACCGGCTTACAGAGGTGCTGATGGAGCAGAAGGCCAAAGAATTTGGCGTCGATCAGCTGACGGATGAGGAAATTGCCGATCTTGAATCCCAGGCCGACACCAACTGGGAAGACGCTATTGCGAATTATGAGGCCTATTTCTATCCTGACCTGACCGAGGAAAGCAGCGAGGAAGAAAAGGCCGCCGCGCGCGAAGAGGCCATCAACTATTACAAGGATCAGGGCTACACCCTTGAAAGCCTGCGTGAGGAATATAAGCGCTACGGCGTGCTCAACAAGATCGCCGACATCATGGTGCAGGACGCCACGGTGACCGATCAGGAAGTGGAGGATCTGTACCAGTCGCTGGTCGCGGCTGACAAGGAGCTCTACGAAAACGACATCGCCGCCTATGAAGCCTACAACAGCTATGTGGATCAGATGGCGATGTATGCCGCCCTCTACGGCACCAGCAGCA
>USFL01000096.1 GCA_900553905.1 uncultured Eubacteriales bacterium
CTCCACCTTCAGCCCGTATTCGCCCGAGAGCCTGCGCACCGTTTCCTCCGCCTCGCGTCCATCGTAAAACAGGCCGCGCCGGGGCTCGTGCCCCAGCATCACGTTCTGGGCGACGGTGAAGCTGGGCACCAGCTTGAAATGCTGATGCACCATGCTAACGCCCATGCGCATGGCGTTTTCCGGCCCGTGCTGGGGGCCGGTCTTTTCTCCCTTGATGTAGATATCCCCCAGCGTGGGCGCCTGCAGGCCATAGAGCAGGTTCATCAGCGTGGACTTCCCCGCGCCATTCTCCCCCACCAGCGCGAACACCTCACCCCGGCGGATGGACAGGCTCACGTCGTCGTTGGCGAGCGTGCCGGGGTACTGCTTGCTCACATGGGAAAAGCGGACGATCTCCGCACCCGTCGAAGCGTCGTTCATCGGTTATTCCTCCGGCTCATCTTCCGTATACAGAAGCAGCACCGCGTCCATGCCCGCATCCACCACGTCGGCGCTGACAAAGACAGCCTGCCCGGTGACGGTATCCTCGCCCGTCCGGGTGAATACCGCCATCACGTCCGCCTCCGTGCCAAAGTCCATCAGCACAATGCAGGGGACAAACGCTTCGGGCATCTGATAGGTCTCGCTCACGGTGAGCAGGCTGGCGGCCGCCAGCCACTCCGCGCCCGCCTGCCCGTTAAGCAGGCTGGGCGGCATCGCAGCCAGCCGCCGCTCAAGCTCCTCGCCCGCCACCGCGCTCAATGCCGGCAGCTCCAGCCCTTCCCACTCGACATAGTCCGCATAGCTGGATTCGCTGCGCAGCGTAAAGCGCCGGACCTGCTCCATTTCCAGGCCCTCATTGGCCGCCATGCGCTCCACCTGCGAGAGCACCTCCTCGCCGCCGGTGAACAGGCTCACATACGCTTCGTCCACCGCCAGCGCCGTCATGCGCGCGCACAGCGCCTCCGCCTGCTCCCCGGCCCAGTCCGCCCGCGCGTAGCCGCACAGCAGCATCAGGCAGACCAGCAGGACAGCGGCGGTTCGTTTCCGATTCATGCGCATCTCCTCCGTTTGGCAAAGGCCCCTTGCGCGGCAAACGCCTGCAAGGGGCCCCCTGTTTTTTTCCATAGCGGTTCAGCGGGTGCTTTCGACCACGATTTCGCCCGCGATGATCTTTTCGGCCAGCGCCTCCACTTCGGCCTTGAGCTCGTCGGAGACCTGCTGGGTCATGGTGTCGTCGCCATAGCCAAGGCCCACCAGGCCGCTGGACATGTCGGCGTTCCAGATGGCGCCGCCGTCAAACACTCCGTCCTCCAGGTAGTTGCTAATCACGTCGTACACGCTGTCGCCCACGCGCTTGAGCATGGAGCAGATGATGACGTCGGGGTTGATGTACTTCTGGTCGCTGTCCACACCCACGGCGTACTTGCCCTGCTCCTGCGCGGCCTCAAACACGCCCAGGCCGGTCTTGCCCGCCACGGCGTACACCACGTCCGCGCCCTGGCTGTAGAGCGAAAGGGCGGCTTCCTTGCCCTTGTCGGGTGCCTCATAGTCGTCGGTATAGACGGGATCGAGCACGGTGCCCTCGGGGTTGGCGTAGAGCGCGCCCTGCTTGTAACCCACGACGAAATTGTTGATGGTATCGCTGTTCTCGCCGCCGATGACGCCCACCACGCCGCTCTGCGCCAGCTTCATGGCCACATAGCCCGCCAGGAAGCTGCCCTCGTTTTCGGCGTAGGTGATGGACAGCAGGTTGTCGCCCACGCCGTCCAGGCCGTTATCCACGAAGATGAACTTGGTATCGGGCATTTCGGGCACGACTGCGGTCAGGCCGTCCCAGAACTGCCAGCCCACGGCCACCACCACATCGCTCTGCTCGGCGGCCTCCACCAGCGCCACCTGGTACATGCTGGCGTCGCTCTTGCATTCCACCACGCTGCCGATCACGCCATAATCGGCCTCCAGGCGCTTGAGGCCCTCGTTGGCGCTGTCATAAAAGCCAAGGTCGCCAAGCGTCTCGGCGATGCACAGGGACACCCGCAGCTCGCCGCCGTCCTCGGCCTGTCCCATGGCGGTCAGTCCCAAAGTCAAAAGCATCGCCAGGCACAGAAGCAAAGAGAGGATTTTTTTCATTGCGTTCGTCCATCCTTTCCGTCTGATAGGGTCGCTTGTCCATGGGTCCATTATACTATGGCGCTCCTGCTTTCGCAAGGCTTTTCGGCATCGGAACGCCTAGGGGTTCAGCATGCCAAATTTCACCACGCACACCTCGCCCACCAGCCCCACGCTGCCCTCGCGCGGATAGCTGGGCATGGCGGCCAGAGCGGCCGCTTCCTCCTCCGTCCGGGGCTGCCAGGTGGTCGTCACCTGCACCGGCAGGCCGATCATGCGGGGGAGCAGCTTGGGCATGCTGAGAAAATTGATGTAATCCAGCTCCGTGTTCATGCCGGACATGGGCGTGAAGCGATAGGTATCGTCCGGTTCAAAATAGATCAGCCCTTCGGGGGTGTAGCCATTGACGTATCCGTACAGCGCCACCGTCATGCCGGGCACGTACCCTTCCGCCTGCTCGATGCGCAGCGCCAGCCGGTTGGCGAAGTGTTCGCCGCGGGTGTAGGCCAGGTAGAGCTTGTAATACGCCTGATTGCTCAGCACCGCGCCCCACAGGCCGTATACCGCGCAGGCCGTCGCCAGCACAACCGTCAGCGCACGGCGCGGCGCAGGGCGCGTTAGCGTCTCCAGCAGGCAGGGAATCAGTAGCGCCGGAGCCAGCAGCAACAGCACCAGCGGATACAGCACCAGGCTGTGGATGACGATATCGTCCCCCATGAAGTAAATGCCCGCCGCCAGCACCGGAAGGATGGCCAGGCAGCCCAGCGCCAGCAGTCCATCCAGGACCTTTTTGCGCACAATCGCCCGCACCGCAACCCAAATAGCGGCCACTGCGCCGCCCAGCGCCAGCGCCCCCTGCGCCAGACGCATCAGCTTGGTGAAGTAGATGGGCACATCGCCGATAAAATAGTCCCAGACCGTTCCATACGCCTGCGCCAGCTTCTGGGGGATGGCCGATACATCCAACGAGCCCATTTTGTCCATGCCCTGGTACTGGTTGAGGACGCTTCCCGTCAGGCGAAGCGCCAGTTTAGCGGCCAGCAGGTACAGCAGCAGCCCCGCCAGTACCGCTGCCACGCAGCGGAGGGTCAGCTTCCACGCCTGTCCGCCCCGGGATACCTCGCGCACAATGGCGATCACCATCAGGCCCGTGGCCAGCAGGAGGTACACCTGATAGATCCCCGTAGCCAGGACCACCGCGGCGACCGCCCACAGCCAGCCGAACCGCCCGCGTAGCGCCAGCCACGCCGCCAGCGCGGCCAGCATAACGCCCAGTGCAAAGACGTGCGCCTCGTACATGAAGCAGAACAGGGAGATGTTTTCCGGGAAAACCACCACGATCAGCGTAAGCGACAGCGCCTGCCAGCGTCGCCGCAGGTCGAAGGCGTCCGCCAGCAGCAGCGCCGCGCCGGAAAGGCAGCCGACGCCCAGAATGCCATTGAGCCACGGCGTGCTCAAATTGGAAAACAGCTTCCAGAAAAAGTACAGCGCAAAGCGTCCCGATTCTATCCCCACACCCGCGATGTCCACGTCGTAATACAAATCGTCGTGATTAGGGATCTTGTTTGCGAACATGAAGCCGTGTGCAAACAGGCCCGCCAGCATTCCGGCGATCAGGCACAGCCGCAGCAGCCTGCGCCGGTCCAATTCGGCGCCGAGCCACGTTTCCGCCGCCCGCAGATATCTCCTCATGGCTTCTCCTCCCTGTTCAGGCGTCCTTGGCTTCCTGAGGCGCCTCATGCTGCACCTCTGCGATCAGGTAACGGGGCCGGCGCTTGGCTTCCATGTAAATCTTTCCGACATATTCGCCCACGCAGCCCAGCGAGATCATCAGCATGCCGCCGATCAGCCACATGCTGATCATCATCGAGGTCCAGCCGGTGATGGTCTCTCCCTGCAAAAACACCACAAGATCATAGATGATGAAGCACAGGCAGAAGAACACGCAAATGAAGCCCGTGATGGATATGATCCGAAGCGGCTTGACGGAAAAGGAGGTGATGCCATCCACCGCCAGGCGCACCATCTTGGCGGGCGAGTACTTGGACTGACCCGCGTAGCGCTCGCTCACGTCAAAGGGCACCTCGCGCGATACGAAGCCGAAGCTGCGGATCAGTCCCCGCAGGAAAAGGTTGACCTCCGTGTACTGGTCCAGCGCCAGCAGCACGCGCTTGGACAAAAGCCGGTAATCCGCATGGTTGCGGATCACGTTTGCGCCCATGGCGTGCATCAGCCTGTAAAACACCTGGGCGGTAACCCGCTTCAAAAAGCCGTCCGTATCCCGCGATCGCCGCACGCCGAACACGATGTCCACGCCCTTTGCATAGCAGCGCAGGAATTCGTCCATGGCGTTCACATCCTGCTGCAGGTCGGCATCGATGGTGATGACGCAGTCCGCGTAATCCTTGGCGTACAGCATGCCCGCCAGTAACGCGTTCTGGTGCCCGCAGTTGGTCGACAGGGACAGGAAACACGCCCGCCCGTCCTTTCGGCGCAGCGCAGCCAGCCGGTCCCGCGTGGTATCGGATGAGCCGTCGTTGACAAACAGCAGACGGCTTTGCGGGGAACACAGCCCCTTTTCCGCCAGCTCATCCAGCTTCGCAAGCAGGCGCTCGGCGCAGTGATCGATACATGCCTCTTCATTGTAGCAGGGCACCACGACATAGAGAATCGCATCCACGGGCATTTCCTTCTTCCTTTGCATTCTCCGCCGCTTCAGGAAAAGCGGACGACGCACAAGTCGTCGATGATCGCAATGCAGCCTTCCGCCGGATAGCAGGGCATGGCGTCCGCAACGGCCTCCCAGGCAGGCATTCGGCCACGCGCGGCGGCGCTCGAACGCATCGCGGGGCAAAAAGGCCGCATCGAAACCCGAACCCCGGAACGTCATTGGGCCACGGCTGTTCAGCCAGGTTACGTCCCGCCGGAAAACCGATGCATGCTACAGCCTCTTTCCGCGCCTGCTCCCATCGAAGCGCATACATTCTCCCGGCGCTTCAGCCTGCCAACCTGCATCCAGAGCAGACAAAAGCAGGGGGAGCGCTCACGCGCTCCTCCTGCGCCCCATATCAGCGGTACAGCATCTCCTCACGCTTGGGGCCGGTGGAGATCATGTGAATGGGTACCTGAAGCTCCTTTTCAATAAAAGTGATGTAGTTTTGGCAGTTTTCAGGCAGCTTGTCCCATTCGGTCACGCCGCGCACGTCGCTTTTCCAGCCGGGCAGCATCGTGTAAACCGGCTTGCAACGCATCAGCGTGGGCGTGGAGGGGAAATCGGTGATGGTTTTGCCGTCCACCTCATATGCTGTGCACACGGGGATCTGGTCCAGGTAGCCCAGCACGTCCAGGTTGGTCAAAACGGCCTCGGTCGCGCCCTGCACCATGCAGCCGTAGCGCGTGGCCACGGCGTCAAACCAGCCCACCCGGCGCGGACGGCCCGTGGTGGCGCCATACTCGCCCGCGTCGCCGCCGCGGTCGCGCAGCTCCTTGGCTTCCTCGCCAAACAGCTCCGTGGTGAAGGGACCCGCCCCCACGCAGCTGGAATAGGCCTTGGTGACGCAGTACACGTCCTTGATGGCGCTGGCAGGCACGCCCGCGCCCACCGTGCCGTAGCCGGCCAGCGGAGAGGAGGAGGTGGTATAGGGATAGATGCCATGATCCGGGTCGCGCAGGCTGCCCAGCTGGCCCTCCAGCAGCACAGTCTTGCCCTCCTTGAGCGCCTTGTGCAGATAGAGGGTGGTGTCGATCACCATGGGACGGATGCGCTCGCCCAGTTCCCTGACATGGGCGATGAGCGCCTCCAGGTCGATGGGCGGCTTGTGGTAGAGGTTGGACAGCGTCACGTTCTTCTGTTCCACCGCGCTGGAGAGGCGCTGGCGGAGTATCTCGTCGTCGTAGATCTGGCAGACCTGGATGCCGATCTTGAGGTACTTGTCGCCGTAGAACGGCGCGATGCCGCTCTTGGTCGAGCCAAAGCCCGCCTTGCCCAGGCGCTCCTCCTCAAAGCGGTCAAAATCCACGTGATAGGGAAGCATCACCTGCGCCCGGTCGGAGATATACAGCTTGGGCTTGGGAACCCCGCGCTGAACCACGCTGTCGTACTCATTGAGCAGCTTTTCGATGTCCAGGGCCACGCCCGGTCCGATGATGTTGGCAATGTTC
>USFL01000097.1 GCA_900553905.1 uncultured Eubacteriales bacterium
GCCTTGATGATCTCGTCGATCACCAGCTCGGTCTTGACGTTGTTGAGGGCCTCGGAGCGGTACATGTCGCGCATCTGCTGCTCGGTCTGGCCGATCAGCTTGAGGTACTGCTCCATGCTGAAGCCCTGCTGCTGCATGCGCCAGCCCATCTGCTGCATCATGTCGTCCAGCTTTTCCTCCACCATGGGTTCGGGCACGTCGCACTCGGCGGCGCGGACCACGGTGTCCACCAGCGTCTGGCGGGCGGCTTCCCCGGCCTGGGCGT
Organism: uncultured Eubacteriales bacterium; assembly: GCA_900553905.1. GTDB lineage: Bacteria > Bacillota > Clostridia > Christensenellales > Aristaeellaceae > Limiplasma > Limiplasma pullistercoris. The sequence goes on from USFL01000097.1 coordinate 266, forward strand.
CGGCGGCCTCCTGCATCTTCTTCTCCAGGTCGGCGCGGTACTCGGCCAGGGTGTCGAAGTCGCTGACCTCGGCGGCGAACTCGTCATCCACATCGGGCAGCTCCTCGCGGGTGATGGCGTGCAGCTTCACATGGAACACCGCGTCCTTGCCCTTGAGGTCCTCGGCATGGTACTGCTCGGGGAAAGTAACCTTCAGGTCGCGTTCCTCGCCGATGGTCATGCCCACCATCTGCTCCTCGAAGCCGGGGATGAAGTTGCCAGAGCCAATGACCAGCGTCTGATGCTCGGCGGTGCCGCCGGCAAACGCCACGCCATCCACCGTGCCGGCGTAGTCCAGCTCGGCCTTGTCGCCGTTTTCCAGCGCGCGGTCGGTCACGTCCACGCTGCGGGCCACGCGCTTGCGCTCCTGCTCAATGCGGGCGTCCACCTCATCGGCGGTCACCTTGTGCACGCGGCGGGCCACTTCCACGCCCTTGTACTCGCCCAGCTTAACGTCGGGGAATACGAACACCTCGCAGGAGAAAGCAAGGTCCTTGCCGGCCTCCATCTCCTGCACGTCCAGCTCGGGACGGCCCACGGGCTTGAGGTCATTGTCCTTGACGGCGCTCATGTACGCATCGGGGAAGAGAATTTCCAGCGCATCCTCATAGAAAACGCCGGCGCCGTACATCCGCTCAATCAGCTTGCGCGGAGCCTTGCCCTTGCGGAAGCCCGGCACGCTGATCTGACCGCGCATTTTCAGATAGGCCTTCTCGACGGCCTCTTCAAAATCGGCGGCGGGCGCCTTGAACGATATCTTGACTTTGTTGCTGGACAGTTTTTCCACCGTATGTTCCATGCGTTTTCCTCCTGGGGCATGCACGAGATGCCGTCGTAGCATAGCCATATTTCTCAAAGGGCACCATTGGACAGTATACCATTGTTTTGATACAGGCGCAAGTGGGGAAGGGCGTTTTCTTTGCGCCGGCGGGGACGAGATTTACAAATTTTTTCCGATCGGTTTTGACAGGGCTCCGCGGACAGAAAAAGGGACGGACGCGGCCATAGCCCGTCCGCCCCATGGAAAAACCCGTTTGCGGCGGCTTTTACCTTGCGCCCTTTCCGCGCCGGCGGATGGCGTATGCCGCGCCGCACAGGCCGCCCAGGCTGACGAGCAGCAGCGCGAGCCAAAGGCCCGTATGGCTATCGTCGCCGGTCTGCGGCGGAAGCACGGTTTCGGTCCAGGCGGCATACACGGTCGTGCTGTGATCCAGCAGGCGAACGCTCTCGATCTTGCGGGTCAGGGCCGCGTCGGCGTACCAGCCCGCGAAATCGTATCCCGGCCGCACGGGGGTGTGCTTGGTCAGATCGACATTGGTTTCGTAGGGCAGGCGCAGGGAGGCGAGCGGCTCGCCGCCGTTGACCTCAAAGACCAGCTCGCAGCCCGCGTCGTAGTTCTCCTTCCAGGCCACGGCCACGGGCGACAGGCCGCGCAGCGTCACCCGGATGCCGCTGTCCGTCTTGACGGCGGCGGGCGTTTCCGTGCCGCCCGCCACGGTGCCCAGACGGGCCGAGGTGACGGTGAACATGTGGCTCACCGCAAAGTCCTGCAGCTCTTTGCCCGTGCCATCAGGATAGGGCAACGTCACGGTGATGCCGGAGGCGGGGAAGTTGTCGGCGGTGGCGTTTACCCAGTTCACGCCCCCGTCGGTGGAGTATTGGAGCGTCACGTCGTAGAAGGCCACCTTCCCGGCGGTATACCCGTCCGTGAGCAGCACGCGGGACAGCTCGGCCTCGATGGCCGGCACGGTGGCGAAGGGCGTGTCCTTCAGGCCGTCGGGCACGGCGGTCAGCGCAGCGCGCGCCACGCGCACCTCCATATCCGGGGTGATGACGGTGCGCACATGGCCGCATACGGCGCAGTCGGTGTCCGTGTCGCCGGTGTATTCATGCTCGCCGCGTCCCGTTTCCTCGCCGCACACGGCGCATGTCCGCCAGTGCTCGTCGGCGCTTTCCTGCCACGCGCCCCACGTATGGCCCGCAGGGGCGGTATAGTCGTCCACGTAGGTATCGCCGCAGCGGTCGCAGGTATGGGTGGTGAAGCCCTGTTCGGTGCAGGTGGGCGGCGTCACGACGTCCCGGTAGGCGTGCCCAAGGGCCGAGCCCGCGACCGTGCGGGTATCGGTGATCGAGCAGCCGGGATGATCGCAGGCGGCGGTTTCGGTGCCGTCCTCCGTGCAGGTGGCGTCGCCGTTGGAAACGTAGTTCGTAAAGCTGTGCGCGCCCTGCGCCGGGGTGATGACATAGCCGCACACGCCGCAGACCACGGACTGGGTGCAGTCTCCCCCGCCCTGCGGCTTATGGGCGGCATAGCCGTCCTTGTGCGCGTTGTCGGTCACGGGGCAATTTGCGTTCAGGCATGCGTGCCAATGGCCCGCGGCGTCGCTCTGCCACGCCGTGTCCCAGTTGTGGCCGGTGGCGGGCAGGGGGACGGAGCGCGTATCCGTATAGGGCAGCCCGTCAAAGGTCGCGCGCGCGGTGTAGACGGTCTGGCCGTCGCTCACGCAGTCGGGGTCCGTGGTCTGGGAGGTGACGGCGGCGGCGGCCGAATCGGTATGGCTTGCGTCGCGCGCGCAGGTGAAGAGCGCGGAGGCGCTGGCATAGTCGTCGCTCCATGTCCAGCCGGACAGCTGCCAGTCGTGCCCCAGCGCGGGCACAACCACGTCCGGCAGCTCCGTGGCCGCCGAAGCGTCGGCAAAGTTGCGATGGCACACCGAGCAGCTCCAGTACTCCACGTTTCCATCCTTGGTGCAGGTGGCGGCCACGGCGGGATGCTCCGTCAGGCTGTGGGGGCCGGCTTCGCCGTATTCCAGCCCGCAGGTGCCGCACACCTTTTTATGCTGGCAATCGTCCGCGGAGCCGCCCGCATGCGCGCCGCGCGCGTACTCCGCGCCGCAGACCGGGCAGGTTTTGTAGTGGTTCACCCCGTCCGACTGCCACTCGCCGGTGTGCGCCTCAAACACGGCCTCCAGCGTGCGCTCCGCGGTCGCGGTGAAGGTGTAGCTGGCCTCGGTGCTGACGGTCTGTCCGTTTTCCTGCCAGCCCGCGAAATGCGCCGTTTCCGCGTTGACCGCGGCGGTGACCGTGACGGAATTGCCGTAGGTGAACGTGCCGCCGCCGCTCGCTTCGCCGTCGCCCTGCGCGCTCACGGCGATCTCAAATTCCGCGGGGTTGACGGTGAGGGTGGCCTCGTTGCTGGTGGCTTCGTCATAGGAGCCGGTCACCACGCAGCGGTACTTCCAGCCGTCCATGTCCAGCGTGGTTTCGGGGGTGGTGTAGGCGGCTTCGTTCATGCCGGAGCCGTCCTCCACGTTCTTCCAGCCGGAGCCGTCGTTCACCTGCCACTGATAGCCCACCGCGCCCTGCGCCGCCACGGTGAAGCGGGCCGTCGCGCCCTGCACGGCCGTGGCGTCGGACGGCTGGGTGGTAATCGCCAGCTTTGTGCGCAGCGTAAGGGTCTGCACCGTGCCGGGCACGTTTTCGCCGGGGGTGTAGACGACTCCGTTGTCGCCCTGCCACACCAGCGTGCCGCTCATCCCGGAGATGCCCTGCGTGCTGGGCGCGGTGAAGCCGCCGGCGCTCACGGCCAGCTTGAGCGTGCCCCTGCCGTCCACGGAGCCGCCGCCCAGGTCGACGGTCACGGGGTGGATGTCCGCGCCTGCCGGGATTTCCAGCACCGGGGTGTAGTAGCCGTTATTGTTATTATCCTTGTTGTAAGTCTGAGAAAAGCCGTACTGCCAATCACGCGAGATATAACTACCGTTCGACGTTGTATCCTGCATCATCGCATAGCAGGACGTATCCCGGATAGCGTCGAAAAACGTCTGGTCCTTCGCTTTTGTGCGCATGACGTTCCATTCGCTGTTTTCTGTCTCTTTATCCCCGCTGGGCGCGCGCAGCCGGTAGGTAATGCCGCCCAGCTTCATGTTCGTTCCGAAAATCAGCCCATTCCCATTCAAGTCATTCCAGGTGGCGCTGGTGTTTTGGAACAGATAATTTCTGGACAGGAACAGGCTGTGCTCGTAGGTGTAGCCGTATGTCGCGCTGCTGTCCGTCGCCTTGGATGCCTCATCCGAGGCGTCCGTCACGCCGTCGGAGCTTTCGTTGAGCACATAGGCGTTCACCGTGCCCATATAGACAAACGGCACCCAGGTGAGCGTCTTGTCCGGCAGGGCGGGGTTCAGGGTCTGGTCCGTCTTGTTCACGCCGGACAGGTCGAACCAGTACTCCTCCCCTACGGTCAGGGACGGATGCTGCTCGTCCGGTACCTCCCATTGGGCGGTCAGTTGCGTCACGCCTGCGGGAACGGTGGCGCCCGGCTGGTAGGTGTTCCCGTCGTCGTCCAGCCAGCCCTTAAACGTCGCAAAGGTAGAGGGCTTGAGATTCTCGTTAGTGTCAAAGCCCAAATCCAGCGCGCTGACGGGGGTATCGGCATCCCGCACCAGTTTGAGATAGGTGACATAGCCATCATTTCCCTCCGGCGAACCCCAGCCGGTCTGATACCGGCCACCGTTGAGGTTGTAGGTGAGAACGGACAGATCGCCGCTTTGCGGCTCCAGCACAGGCATGTAAGACCCGGCCTCTGAACTATTACGACTAAAGGCCCCGAACTCAGCGGTTAAGGAGGTGCGGGAGACGGACTCGCTTGAATCTTTGACGTACGTATCCTGCATCAAAATCGCAAAATTACTTTTCGAAATCTTCGCCAAGTATTTCTGAAAGGAAGCAAATTCGTTTTCGGGCGGGGAGCCGGCAGTGCCCTGAGGCGCGCTTCCGCCGGTGGGCGCGCGCATGGTATAGGTCACGCCGTTGTTCGTATACTCCCGGCCGAAAATCAGGTTCTCCTCGTTCATCGCGTCCCAGCTGCGGTCAGCGCCGACTGCCGTGACGAACAGGCTGTGATTGTAGATATACCCGTATTCGCCGGGCGGGTCCGTCGTATTGGACGCCTCACTGGAAGACCCTGCATTGCCAACGGATTCTTTGTTCAGCACATAGGCGTACATCGTGCCGGTGTAAACGGCAGGCACCAGCCCAATATCTCCCGGTGGGGTGTAGTCGTATATGGCCTCCTTCATTGAGCTCAAATCAAACCACTAGACCTCGCCGGCGACCAGCTGTGCTTCGCCGGTGACGGCGCGGCTTTCCTGCGCCAGCGCGCCCACGGGCATGAGCAGCAGCAGGGCCAGGCCCGCCAGCAGCAGGGCCATGCCTTCCCGCAGCTTTTTCATCATCGTTCCGCTCCTTTTCCGTGCCATGGTGAATGGAAGGCACAGAAAAGGCGCGTCCCGCCCGTGGCTCATGCCATGGGCGAGGCGCGCGCGGCGGCGGCCAGGCCAAAAGGACAGACTTACCCTACGTCTATCTGTCTGTCTGTCTGGTTTACGCGAAACAAGCACGGCCTGTCAAGCCTCCCCCTGAAAAAAAGCACGGCAAAACCGGGGCGCGGCAAAGCGCACCGCCCGCGCAAAGGTTCCCGATCCATTTTACAGGATTTGCCGGAAAAACGCAACCGCCGGAAGGGAAAAACTTTCCCGCACGGAAGGTTACTTTTGCAGGATGCGGCTCAAAAACTCCCTTGTACGGGCCTGGCGGGGGTTGACGAAGATCTCCTGCGGCGCGCCGTCCTCGGCGATTACGCCCGCGTCCATGAAGATGACGCGGCGGCTGACGTCGCGGGCGAAGGCCATTTCGTGTGTGACCACCAGCATGGTCAGGCCCGACGCGGCCAGATCGCGCATCACGCCCAGCACCTCGCCCACCATTTCGGGGTCAAGCGCGCTGGTGGGCTCGTCAAAGAGGAGCACCTCCGGGTCCATGGCCAGGGCGCGGGCGATGGCCACGCGCTGCTGCTGCCCGCCGGAAAGCTGGGCCGGGCGCGCGTCGCGGTAGGGGGCCATGCCCACCTTTTCCAG
>USFL01000098.1 GCA_900553905.1 uncultured Eubacteriales bacterium
TCATCGGTAGCTGGGTGGGCGGCTTTGACAGCGAGGGCATGTACTGCGAAATGGGGATCCGCTTCAACGGCGGCGACCTTCTGCACCAGGTGCCCTATGTGGAGTTTGCCGACGGCACCAAGGATTTCAGCAAGTACGGCTCGCAGCTGGGCCGCAAGGCCAGCCATGGCTGCGTGCGCGTGGCCCGCACCGCCAACGATGAGGGTTTGTGCATCAGCTGGCTCTGGGAAAACCTCAAAAAGAACACCAAGGTGGTCGTCTGGGATGACGATGGGCGGACGCTTCCCTATCCCGACGATGATCTGGAGGTGTACTACAACCCCGACGGCGGCTCCAGCTACCACGCCACGGCCAACTGCCGCTCCGTGCGCGACAAGTACCTGCCCCTGACCGCCTTCACCTATGGCGAGCTGGATACCGGCGACTATGCCAAGCTGACCCCCTGCACCAACTGCATCCCGGTCAAGCGCCGCGCGGAGATCGACGAGATCAATCAGGAGCGCATCGAGCTTGGCGAGCTGCTCAAAAACCCGGTCTATACCGGCGGCGCCACCACCGGCGGCGGCACGCAGGCCAGCGACAGCGCGTCAGATAGCTCGCAGGCGTCCGACGGCGTGACCATCACCATACGATAGCATAGGGAACCGCCCCGCGTCCTTACCGGCCGCGGGGCGGTTTTGTCATGGGGTTTCCTGCGCCAGCATCCATTCGATGAACAGGCCATAGCCCATGGTGGGATCATTGACGAACACATGTGTACGCCCATGATGCCCAAAGGCGCTCACATCTTCGGAAGCCGCGGATACAGGTCGATCACGATTTTTCCGTCGGCTCCCTTCTCATATTCGATACGCCGCAGGACGGCCTTGAGCAGCATGTTCCGCTCTCGGTTGGTCATCCGTTCATAGCTTTCCAGGAGCGCCTCGGTCTTGGGAATCAGGCTTTCGCCGCTGTCCTTGGCCGCCGAGAGCCGCTCCTGCACCGTCTCCAACTCCGCCCTTTTCCGTCCCAGCTCCTCAAGCGTGGATACGAGCTTTTCACTTCGTTCCCGGAATACCGCCGGCGTATAGACGCCCTGCTCCACCAGGTCATGCGCGTTGTCCAGCTGGGTTTTGAGCTTTTCTTCCTCGCGCATAAGGCGGTTCAGACGCGCCCGGCACGCGGCCAGCTCCTCCTCATAGCCCGTAGCGTCGATGCGCACGCGATAGCCCGAAAGCCATTCCCGAAGCGCCGCGACGATCTCGCGCTCCACCGCCTGATAATCGGCGCTGGCGTTACGGCAGCTGCGCGCATTGACGCACCGGAGCCGCGCGCGGCTGTGCTGGGCGGCGGACAGCGTGGTACGTCCCACGCGCCTGCCGCACCGGGCGCAGAAAATCAGCCCGGCAAAGGCGTTTTGCAGATCGAACGCCTTTTTCACCCTGGCGGCGGGCTTCCGCTCGCGCCGGATGTCCTGCGTCCGCATGAAATCCGCCTCGCTGACCAGCGGCGGATGCAGCCCGTCGTACAGCTGGTATTCCTCCATGTTCTGACAGCGCTTGACGCGCTTTTTCACCACGCCGTCCTCCACGCTTTTGACCTGCCGGCTCCATCCCCGGCGAATCTTGCCCATATAGACGGGATTGGCGAGAATCTGCCCGACCGTGGAATAACTCCACGATCCTCCGTGGCGCGTGGGAATGCACAGGTCGTTCAGGGCGTTGGCGATTTGCTTGGTCCCCGTGCCGTGCAAAAACAGTTCGAACATCTTCTTCACCGCCTCCGCTTCCTGTGGATGCGGCTCCAGCGTATATCCCTTCTCACCTGGCAGCTTTACCCGCCGGTAGCCATAGGGCGCGATGCTGGAAATGTATTTTCCCTCCGAGGCCGAGCTGTCCCGTCCGCGAATCAAACGGCGGGTGATGGTCTTATACTCCCGCCGGCTCATGAACAGGCCAAATTCAAAATACTCCTCGTCAAATTCGTCGCTGGGGTCGTAGACCTTGGCAGGCGTAATGATCTTCGTGCCGGAAAACTGGAACACCTGGCTGATGTACGCCTGATCGGCGCTGTTGCCGCGCGCCAGGCGCTCCAGGTCCACCACCAGCACCCCGGCATACAGCCCGGCGTTGACCTCCTCCAGGAGCTTTTGAATCTCGGGCCGTGCGGCGATGGATTCGCCGGAGACCACCTCGTAATAGGTTTTGGTCACGCGGTAGCCGCGCTCTCCCGCCAGGCGGTCCAAAATGGCCTCATGCCGCTTGAGCGTCTCCTCCACGCTCATTTCGGCATAATCCCGATCAAAGCGGGATTTTCTGAGGTACTTTGCATACTGTTCCATTTGCGCCTCCCTTTGCCGCCGGGCCGCGCGAAGGGACCTAGCGTCTCTCCGCAGCCCGCCGCCGGTAGGCGTCGGTCACGATTTTGCTCAGCCTGGGCAGCCAGACCTCCGGCTCGTCCTCGCAATACTCGTCATGAATGCGCACCACAGAGCGCTCGTCCTCTGTCCGGGATGCGATCATCCGTTCTTCACCCCCGTTTGTCCTTGCAGGGGTAGTATGGGCCGGGGGATGGAAAGTATGCCCTTTTCCAAAGCAAAAGGGCCGTTTGCTTCTTTCGGAAAGCAAACGGCCCGCGGCGCATCCTCACTGGAAGATGCGCATCACATCCTTGAAGGTGAAAAACACCATAAACCCAAGCAAAAACACATAGCCGCCCAGATGGATCATGGCCTCGACCTTCTGATCGACAGGCTTGCGGCGCACGGCCTCGATCAGCATGAACACCAGACGCGAGCCGTCCAGCCCCGGAATGGGAATCAGGTTGACCAGACCCAGGTTGATGGAGATCATCACTGTCAGGTACAGGAAGATTTCCATGCCGCCCTGCTTGGTCTGCTCGGCCACCAGCTGCACCACACCCACCGGACCGCTGGTCTCATTGAGGCCCTCGCCGGTGGTGAAGAGCTTGCCCAGCGCCGATACGATGGCTGTTGAGGCGTCCACGCAGGTATCCCACGCGGCGGGAATCACCTCGCCCGCGGGCAGAGGGGCATAGCCCTGCTGGATCATGATGCCGATCAGCCAGCGTTCCTCGACTTCGTCATAGCGTGGGGTGATGGTCAACGTCTCTTCCTGACCGTCCCGAAGAACGGTGATCTCGATGGCCGAGCCCGCGCCAAGGCTGCCGATGGCGTCGCTCACGTCGGTCACGGTGCGACCAGTCATGTCCTGGCCGCCCACGCTAACAAACACGTCGCCTGCTTCCAGACCGCTTTCGGCGGCAGGCGAACCCTCGGTCACACTGGCCACAAACGGCGTGGCGATCGTCACACCATACGCCGCCATAAGCCCTATGGCCACCACAAAGGCCAGCACCATGTTCATCAGCGGACCGGCCGCCACGGAAATCATGCGCTTCCATACGGGCGCGTTGTTGTAGTTGCGGGGATCGTCCTTCTTTTCACCGTTGGGATCGTCGTCGGTATCGCCGAAGAACATGCAGTAGCCGCCCAGGGGGATAGGCCGGATGGAAAAGACGGTTTCGTGCTTTTTGCTTTTCCACTGGACGAGCTTGGGACCAAAGCCGATGGAATACTCCTTGACGGGAATCCCGCACAGCCGGGCGGCCGCAAAGTGACCGAACTCGTGCACCGTGATCAGCACGCCCAGCAGCACGATGGCAAGCAGAATATACAATGCGATCAAAATCCTTTCTTGGAGGGGATCAGCCTAGCTTATGCAGCACCTGCCGCGCAGTATCCCGCGCAAGGCGGTCGGCCTCCATCACCTGCTCCAGCGACGCGGCGGGCAGATGGCCCACGCGAGCGAGCGTTTCCTCCACAGTATCGAAGATTCGACCGACGCGCATGGGTTCCTCCCCCGCAGATTGTAACAATTCGCCCACGGCCACCTCGTTGGCCGCATTGAGCACGCAACCCGCCGCGCCGCCCGCACGCAGGCATTCGCGCGCCAGGCGGATGGAAGGGAAGCGCTCCTCGTCTGGGCGCTCAAAGGTCAGACCGCCCAGAGAAAACAGATCCAGTCGGCTGCCACCCGTGGGCAGACGGTCGGGATAGGCCATGGCGTAGAGGATAGGCAGGCGCATATCCGGCGTGCCCAGCTGGGCAATCAGCGCTCCATCAGCAAATTCCACGCCGCTGTGAATCACGCTCTGGGGGTGCACCACAACCTCGATCTGGTCCGGACGCGCGTCAAAGAGCCATTTCGCCTCGATCATCTCCAGCGCCTTGTTGAACAGCGTCGCCGAATCAATGGTGATCTTCTGCCCCATGACCCAGTTGGGATGCTTGAGCGCCTGCTCCTTTGCCGCCGCCCGAATATCGTCCTTGCTCCAGGTTCGGAACGGGCCGCCGGAACAGGTGAGAATGATGCGGGAATACGGATTTGCGCCCGCGCCCTGAAGGCACTGGAAGATGGCGCTGTGCTCGCTGTCCACAGGGAGAAGCGCATGCTCGCCCACGCGCCGGGCCGCCTCCATCACCAGATGGCCTCCAGCCACCAGCGCCTCCTTGTTGGCCAGCAGCACGCGCTGGCCGCCTTCAAGCGCCGTGAGCACGCTTTTGAGGCCCACCATGCCCACCACGCTGACCAGCACGTCGTCCACATCAGCCTGGGCGGCCAACGTGAGAGCCTCCGGGCCGAAAACCCATTCGCAGAAGCGCAGGTCCGCGGGAATCTCCTCCCTGGGAATGGGCTGAACCAGGCCCGCCAGCCGGGGGTGGAACGCGCGCACCTGCTCAAAGAGCTTGTCGTATCTGGAGTGCGCCGTGAGCGCGGCCACCTCGAAGCGGTCGGGATGCAGCGCAGCCACCTCCAGCGCCTGCGTGCCGATGCTGCCCGTGGAACCCAGTATAGCCAAACGGCGTTTTTTCATGTGCCATGACCTCTTTTCTCAAATGGAAGCCAGCAGAATCACACGGTAGGAATAGACGATGATGGCGGTGAAAAGGATGCTGTCCAAACGGTCCATCATGCCGCCGTGTCCAGGAAAAATATGGCCGAAGTCCTTGATCTTGCAATGACGCTTGACCATGCTGGCAAACAGATCGCCCATCTGGCCGGCAATGCCGCCGAACAGGCCGCATAGCATGTCGCCCCAGATGGGCGGAAAGCCCGAAAAATCAGGAAAGCACAGCGTGAAGAGCCTACCTGCCACCACCGCGCACAAAATGCTGCCCACCAGCCCGCCCGCGGCTCCGACCACCGTTTTGTTGGGGCTGATATGCGGGCACAGCTTGGGCCCGCCGATGGCGCTGCCCACAAAGTAAGCGAAGGTGTCGCCGCCTACGGCGATGGCAAACACCAGCGTCAGCAGTAGCGCCTGGAGGCTGCGCGGCTCGGTATCCAGAATGCCGAACAGGCACATGCCCGGCATAACCACCGACAGCATGGGCAGTTCGCTCATGCAGATGTCCACCAGATCCGGGTCCTCCCGGCGCATCACCACCAGCAGCACGGCAAAGGAGAGCAGCGCCAAGATGGGGATGATCACCAGCGAGGAATAGAACATCATCAGCGGCACGGAGATGGTCAGCCCCGCGAAGCTGGTCCACCACACGGGATGATGGCCCCCGCGGCTAATGGCGGTGAGCTCCTCATGCAAGGCCAGGGAAAGGCACAAAAACGCAGCCAAGGCAAACAGCCAGCTTCCCACAAAGAGCACGCAGGCCAGCAACGCCACCAGCACCGCGCCGGTAACGCAGCGCTGGATCATGGAGGATGATTTTTTTTGCGGATTGCGTTCGCTCATGGTGCCTCCTCGGTTCATTCCTCGCGTTTGCCAAAGCGGCGCTTCCTGCTCTGGAACTGCGCGATGCAGCGATGATACTCCTGCACGGTGAAATCCGGCCAAAGCATGCTGGGGAAGATAAACTCGGCATAGGCGCACTGATAGAGCAGAAAATTGCTAAGACGCATCTCCCCGCTGGTGCGGATGAGCAGATCGACATCCGGCAGACCATGGGTGTACAGCCTGTCGGCAAGCGCTTTTTCATCCACCTGGGAGAGATCCAGCGTTCCTTCCCGCACCTCATTAGCGATCTGCCGCGCGGCGCGCGCAAGCTCCGCCCGCGCGCCGTAATTGATGGCGATGTTGAGCTTCAGGCCCGTATTCTCCAGCGTGCGGCGTTCGGCCTCGCGCAGCACGTCACGCTGGCGGGGCGGAAGGGCGTCCTTGTCCCCCAGAATGGTGATGCGCACGTTTT
>USFL01000099.1 GCA_900553905.1 uncultured Eubacteriales bacterium
ACCCCGGCCTCGCCATTCCCTGCGACTGCATGCGGCTGCCCATGCTGTCCTTCTATGGCTTTGACGTCGTACAACAGGAGGAACGCCCGTGAGCGACCCGTTCCGCTATATTTTCCGCTTCTGCTGCGACCCCGGCTTCAACGACGAGTCCGAGCTGCAATCGCTGGATCGCTACGTCCGGGAGGCGCGCATCGACGACGTGGCGGTGTTCGCCAACGTCGAGGAGCTCAACACCGGCCACATGACAAGGGAGGAGCAGGACGTCTACCTGCGCCTGATGGAACAAGTGCGCGACCTGCTTTCGGGCATGGGCGTCACCTTCTCGGTCAACCACTGGCACAGCGTGATGCACGCGGACCTGGGCAAGCGCATGGACCCGTCGCTGGGCTTTCGCCCCATGGTGGACGTGGAGGGCAACGAGGCGGCGCTGTGCGTCTGCCCGCTGTGCGAGAAGTGGCAAAGGCACATTGCGGGCCTCTATGCGCGCTATGCGCATCTGGAACCCTCCATCCTGTGGGTGGAGGACGACTTCCGCCTGCACAACCACGCGCCGCTGGTCTGGGGCGGGTGCTTCTGCGAGGAGCACATGCGCCTCTACAGCGAGCGCGCCGGCAAAGCGCTCACCCGCGAGGAGTTTCTCCGGGGCGTGCTCCGGCCCGGCCCGCCCCACCCCTACCGCAAGATCTGGCTGGACGTGAGCCGCGAGACCATGCTCTGCGCCGCCCGCGCCATCGGGCAGGCCGTGCGGGAGGCATCGGCCACGGCGAAGGTGGGGCTGATGAGCTCCGTGCCCAGCGTCCACGCCGCCGAGGGCCGCGACTGGCACGCGCTGCTTGGCGCGCTGGCGGCGGGCCTGCCGCCCGTGGACCGCATCCACCTGCCGGGCTATCAGGAGCAGGCCCCCGGCGCGTATCTGGCGGGCCTCAACCGCGTGGCCCTGCTCAACCGCGCCTTTCTGCCCCGGGAGACCGAGGTGTACCCGGAGCTGGAGAACTTCCCCTATTCGCTGTTTTCCAAATCCCGGCGCTTTACCCGCTTCCAGCTGCTCAGCGCCCTCGCGCTCAACCTCGCCGGCATCACCATCGACCTGTATGACCTCAACGGCAACGGCATCGTCTGGGAGGACGGCTATCAGGACATGCTCCGGGACGTCAAGCCCTTCCTGAGCCGCCTGACCGCCATGGGCGTCTTTGCGGGAGAACGGCTGGGCGTGCGCGTGCTGTGCAGCCCGGATTCGGCCTACACGCTGCACACGGAACGCGGCGCATCCATGGAGGAGCTCTACCCCCGCGAGACGTTCTTCGCCCAGCTGCTGCCCGCCATGGGCATCCCCGCGGTCTACTGCCTCATCCCGGACATCCGCGGCCAGGTGGTGGCCGCGTCGGGCCAGGTGCTGCGCAACTGGGACGCGGAAAGCCTGCAAAAGTTGTTTGAACAGAACTTCGTCATCCTCGACGGCGACGCGCTGTGGACGCTGCTGGACATGGGCCTTGGCCATCTGGCGGGCGTGGAAGGCGCGCGCTGGCTCATGCAGGACAGCGGGGCCTGCGCCTACGAGCAGGCGGAGGAGGGGCGCGTCTACGCCGGGCGGACCGGCGCGCGCGCCTCGGCCATGATCTTTTCCTCGGATGTGCTGGACGTAACCTATCTGCCCGACGCGCGCGTGGAGGGATACACCGCGTTCTACGACTCCTTCCGCCGCCGGAGCGCGCGCGGTCAGACGGTGGTGAACGGCCGGGTGCTGATCTACCCCTTCGGTCACTTCGGCACGGGGGTGCCGCCGATGCTGCTTAACCGCGTGCGTCAGGAGATTTTGCAGGACGTGCTGGACTCCGCGGGCTTTGACGTGCCCATGGTGCGCGGCCTGGCCTATCTGGCGCCGTACTGCTTCCGAAACGGTGATACGACGGCGCTCTACCTGATCAACGCCAGCTCCGACCCGGCGGAGGATGTGGTGCTCTCCCGCCTGCCGGGCGGAGCCGCGCGCGCCCTCCGCTCGGAGGATGCGCAGGAGCGGTCCCTCGCGCCCCGGAACGTGGAGGACGGCGCGGCGCTGGGCCTTGGCGTGGGCAGCCTGGAAACGGCCCTGATTCTCTTTGATGACACGCAAGGGAGCTGAAAGACGATGAAAGCCACGATCGTAGATCGCAAATGGGTGGTGGAATGGTTTGACGAGCGCCAGTGCTACCATATGCCCAGCCTGACCCTGGCCCCCAACGGAAACCTGCTGGCCGTGTGGAACGGCGGCTTTCTGCAATGGAACGGCGACCCCATGGGCCGCGACGCCAAGGACTGGGTCTCCGTGCTGGAGCCGGAGGCAAAGGCGTGGTCCAATCCCGACGCGGTGGGCTGCGACATCCGCTACTGCTGCCACGACCCCATCTTCATCCAGAACCGCAAGGGCGAGATCATCCTGCTCTACGCCAAGTTCCTGGATACGGAGGTCAACTTCACCACCTGGTGCAACGGCCGCGACGAGCTGTGGATGCGAAAGACCACCGACGGCGGCCGCACCTGGCTGCCCGCGCGCCCCGCGAACATCCAGAGCGGCCACGCCTCCAACGACAGCGTGCTCCTGCCGGACGGCACCATCGTCTTTGCCTCCACCTCCAGCGAGATCAAGGACCGCTACTTCGGCGCGGTGCGCGTCTACCTGTCCCATGACGACGGGGAAACCTGGGAAAAGGGCGCGCTGCTCTCCGCCGCGGACGGCAACCTCATCCGCGAGCCCGCGCTGTGCCTGCGGCCCGGCGGGGTCATCCGCATGTTCACGCGCACCTGTCCGGGTGCGACGGGCTGGGGCGACGGCGTGCGCTCGCTGGTGTCCTACACGGCGGAAAGCCGCGACGGCGGCGTTACCTGGACCGCCCCCGAACCCACCACCATCCTCAACAACGAATCCAAGATCGATGTGCTCAGCTGGGATGACGACACCATCCTCATGGCTTACAACAACACACCCGTGGCCGACTGGCATGAGCGCAGCCCCCTGACCCTCGCCTGCTCCCATGACGAGGGCCGCACCTGGCACAACCTTCTCGACCTGGCCCCCGCACCGGGCAACAAGTGCCAGCCCGCCATGTGCAAGGGCCCGGACGGGCGGCTTCACGTGATCTACATGCACCGCCACACCGCCATTGAGCATCTGGTGGTGGAGGTGGAGAAGTAGGGGCCGCCGACCGGGGGCAAAGCGGCATCAGGAAACGCTCCGGCAGCGGGGAAGAAGATTCCCGCTGTCGGAGCGTTTTGCCGGCCTTCCTGCATGGGGCGCGGAGGGAGCCGCCGCGCCTTCGCCCTCGATGGTTTTATTTACTTTTGCAGGTTTTCCTCCTTGTGAAAAAACGCGGCTTTGAGCATGAGGTATTCTTCCTCTGTGCAAACCTCTTTGCATTTCTTTTCAGATTCGCCGGAGCGCCTGAGCATGTCCCGGATGGTATCGCATGGAAAACGGGGACACTGGCTGCACTTTTCGACGCCCTTTTCTCTGATGCACGCCACGAGGCCATAGGTGCATTGCTGATGGGAGGCGCATCCGGCGCAGCGCATCTCGTCAGCGGGCACAATCCTGTCCCTCCAGCCAATCCGAAGCCACAGCTCCGCCACCTTTTCCAATGCTTCGTTGGTTTTTGCCAGATAGCGCTGGCATTTGCAGCAATCGTCCCCGCAGAATGTGATTTTCTCCATCCTCCATCCCCTCCGAGGGTTATTCCCATTCAATGCTCGCCGGCGGCTTCGTCGTGATATCGTACAAAACGCGGTTGCACCCCGCCACCTCGCCCACGATGCGCGTGGCCACGCGGCCCAGAAGGTCGTAGGGCAGGCGGGCCACGTCAGCGGTCATGAAGTCGTCGGTGGTCACGGCGCGCAGGGCCACGGCGTAGGCGTAGGTGCGCTCGTCGCCCATCACGCCTACGGAGTGCGCGCCGGTCAGCACGGTGAAATACTGCGATACCTGCTTGTCCAGCCCGGCGGCGGCGATTTCCTGACGCAAGATCAGGTCGCTTTCGCGCACGATGCGCACCTTGTCGGGCGTGAGCTCGCCCACCACGCGAATGGCCAGGCCGGGGCCGGGGAAGGGCTGGCGGTAGACCAGGGATTCCGGCAGGCCGAGCGTGAGGCCAAGCTTTCGCACCTCGTCCTTAAAGAGCATGCGCAGCGGCTCCACCAGGCTGTCAAAGCCCAGCTCGGCGGGCAGGCCGCCCACATTGTGGTGGCTCTTGATCACCGCGCTGCCCTGCGCGTGGCCGCTTTCGATCACGTCGGGGTAGATGGTGCCCTGGGCGAAATGGTCGCGCCTGCCCAGCTTGCGCGCCTCTTCGCGGAAGACCTCCACAAAGTCGCGGCCGATGATCTTGCGCTTCGCCTCCGGCTCGGTCACGCCCTGGAGGTCGCGGAAAAAGCGTTCCGAGGCGTCCACGTGCACCAGCTCCACCGGAAACACGCGGGTGAACACGTCCACCACCTGATCGCTCTCGCCCGCACGCATGAAGCCGTGATCCACGTACACGCAGGTCAGCCGGCTGCCGATGGCGCGATAGAGCAGCGCCGCCGCCACCGCGCTGTCCACGCCGCCGGACAGCCCCAGCAGCACCGTGCCGCCGCCGACCTGATCGCGGATCTGCTCAACCGCCATGTCCGCGTAGGCCTCCATGCTCCAGTCGCCCGCGCAGCCGCAGATATCCAGCAGAAAGTTCTCCAGCACCCGCGCGCCTTCCTCGGTGTGCGTCACTTCAGGATGAAACTGCACGCCGTAGAGCCGGCGCGCCTCGTCGGCCATGGCGGCCACGGGGCAGTCCGCGGTGTGCGCGATGGCCGCAAAGCCCTCCGGGGGACGCGCCACCTGATAGGTGTGGCTCATCCAGCAGGCGCTGCGCGGCCGGAGCCCCGCCAGCAGCCCGCCTTCCACCCGGTCCATGGTCACCTCGGTGCGGCCGTATTCGCGCCGCGCGCCGCGTTCCACCGGCGCGCCCAGAAGGTGGGCCATCAGCTGCATGCCGTAGCAGATGCCCAAAACCGGCACGCCCAGCGCAAACACGCCCTCATCCACCGTGGGCGCGCCCTCGTCAAGCACGCTGGCCGGGCCGCCGCTGAAGATGATGCCCATGGGCCGCGTTGCCCGGATATCCGCCAGCGTCGCGCCGCAGGGCAGCACGCAGGAATAGACCCCGTGCTCGCGCACCCGCCGGGCGATCAGCTGGGTATATTGTCCGCCAAAATCCAGAATCAAAACGCATTGAGGAGCTTCCATTGGTTTACCTTCCTCCCCGCTCTAGGATGCCGGGAGCAAAAGCCCGGCGCAACACGGCCTATTTTGCCACAAAACGGCGCGGCGCGCAAGGGAGGGGGAGGCATCCGGAGAAAGAATCATTTGCCGGTGCCCGTGGATTTGGCCTGTATATGGATGTTCGGCGCGTATCGGAGGAGCTTCATACCATCAGTATAGCATAAACCGGGGGAAAAACAAAGGCTGGTATTTTTGCGGGCGTGGCGATACAGGTATTTTTGCGGGCGTGGCGATATACTAACCCGCGAATGACGGCATGAAACGGGAGGCGGTCTTGTGATGAAGCATGACGATACGGACTTTACCCGGGCCTGGAACAGCCTGACCACCAGCGGGGAGATGAGCGGGGAGCCGCCCAGGCCCTTCACGCCCGTGGGCCTGCGCACGGATGTGCGGGAGGCGGGGCCGCTCTACCATGGCACGCGGGCGGACCTGCGGCCCGGCGATTTGCTCACGCCGGGGCACGCCTCCAACTATGGCATCCGGCAAACGGCGAATTTCGTCTACCTGACGGCCCGCAAGGAGGGCACGGCGCTGGCTGCGGAGCTGGCGGCGGGGGAGGGGCTCGCGCGGGTGTATGTGGTCGAGCCGCTGGGACCCATCGAGGACGACCCCAACGTAACCGACCGGAAGTTTCCGGGCAACCCGACCCGGTCCTACAGGACGCGCCAGCCGCTGCGCGTCGTCCGGGAGGAACGGGACTGGACGCCGCTGCCCCCGCAGGCGCTGGAGGCCATCCGGGAGCGGATGCGCCAGGTCGCGCGCCTGGGGATCGAGGCCATCAACGAATAGGCCCCTTGACACTCCTTTCCAAACGTGCTACCTTTATAAGGCTGTCCGGGCGGCCAGGCGATCGCGTGGCATGCCATGAGGAAAGTCCGAGCATC
>USFL01000100.1 GCA_900553905.1 uncultured Eubacteriales bacterium
CGCGCCCAACCCCGAGCAGGACGCCGCCATCCGCACGCAGGCCGCCTGCACGGCGGTCATCGCCGGGCCGGGCACGGGCAAAACCCGCACGCTCGTTTCCCGCATCGCGTGGCTGATCGAGCACGAGGGCGTCTCCCCCACCCGGATCACCGCCGTCACCTTCACCCGCCAGGCCGCCGCCGAAATGCTGGAACGCCTGACGGACCGCCTCGGCAAAAAGGCCGTGCGCGGGCTCACGGTGGGCACGTTCCATGCCATCTGCCTCGGCCTCGTTCCGCCGCGGCCCTTCATCAGCCGCGCGCAGGCGCTGGAAACCGTCAAAACCCTGCTTGACGAACACGGCGAGCGCCTCTCCCCCGCCGAGGCGCTGCGGCTGTTGTCGCTGTACAAAAACGGGCTGTGCAAGCGCACACCCGCCGTTTCCGCGCTGCCCGCGTGGCTTCCCGACGCCTATGACAGCCGCCTTGGCGAGCTGGGCCTTCGGGATCTGGACGGCCTGATGCTGGAGGCGCTGGAGGTGGACGTCTCCGGCAGGCGCGGCTTTACCTATCTGCTGGTGGATGAGTTTCAGGACATCAACCCCGTGCAGCACGCGCTCATCGCCCATTGGAGCAAGGCGGGAAAAAGCCTGTTTGTCATCGGCGACCCCGATCAGGCCATCTACGGCTTCCGCGGCGCGGACGCGGACTGCTTTGCGCGTCTGCTCGGCCAGAAGCCCGACGCGCAGGTTATGCGCCTTGCGCGGAACTACCGCTCCACGCCGCAGGTGCTGGCATTGGCCGCGCGCGTGATTTCCAAAAATCCCGGCGGGGAGCGTGCGCTGATTCCCACCCGCCCCGATGGCGCGAAGGTGCGCGCGGTTCAGGCCCCCGACCCGCTGTCCGAAGGCATCTGGATTGCCAGGGAAATTGCGCGCATGGCCGGCGGCGTGGACATGCTGGACGCGCAGCACATGTCCCGCGAAGCCGCCCGGCCGTTTTCCGACATCGCGGTGCTCTGCCGCACCCGCCGCCAGCAGGAGCAGATCGAAACCTGCCTCGCGCACGACAGCATTCCCTGCGTCATCTATGGCCGAGACGCCTTTCTGGAGGACGCGGCCGTGCAGGGCGCGCTGGGCTTTTTCGCCTCGCTGACGGACCCGCAGGACGCGCCCTCGCTCACCGCCTGCCTCACCGCGCTGTGGCGGGTCCCCGCGCCCCTGTGCCAACGGGCGGCGGCGGCCCTTTCGCAAAGCGCCGGGGAGGCGGACCGCCCGGCCTTCCTCCGGCGGGAGCTGTCGGATTTCTCGCCCCTTGCGCCCTGGCTGGACGCGGCGGAGGCGCTTTTCCCCCGCATGGCGCGCGAAAAGCCCCGCAGGCTGCTGGACGCGCTGTGCGCCCTTGCGGGGCTGAAAGGCCGGGCCATGGAGCATTTGCTCAGCACGGCGGTGTTTTTCTCCACCATGGGCGGGCTGCTGGATACGCTGCGTTCGGGCGAGGAGGCGGATATCCGCCGCGCGTCGGGCGCGGGGTATCAGTCCGGCGCGGTGCGGCTGATGACGCTGCACGGCGCCAAGGGGCTGGAATTTCCCGTGGTGTTTCTCGCCGGGGTCACGAAAGGAGCCCTGCCTCTGGAGCACGAAACGCTCCCCGCCGACGCGGCGGAGGAACGCAGGCTCTATTTCGTCGGCATCACCCGCGCGCGGGAGGAGCTGATCGTCTCCTGCGGGGGCGAGCCCTCCGCCTTCTTTGCGGAAATTCCCGGCGAGCGTGAGGCCGTCCGCTCCCGCCCCCGCCCGGTGCGCATGGAGCAGCTCAGCCTGTTTTGATCTTTCCCGGCGGCCCTACAGCCGCCACACAGCCGGCATGCCGTGCGCGCCCGCCACAATCCACTCCCCCTCGCCCAGCACGCTTTTGAGGGCCTGCCGCTCGGCGGCGGCCTTCCGGGGGTCGGTGTCCACGGAGGTCATCAGGTAGGGCGCCAGGCGGTTGAACGCCGCCTGCTCCGCGGTAAAGCCCTTGAGGTTCACAAACACGTCGCCCGTCAGCGCGATGCGCTCCCGCCGCTCCACCCAGACGGTTTCGCCCGCCACATGTCCGCCGAAGCCCTCCCACATTTCAAAGGACAGGCCGTGAAAATCAAACGTGCCGATGCGCTCCAGCGGGCTCTGGCAGGGCGCAAGCGACCCGCCCGCCACATGCAGGCGCGCCGCCATGGGCGGCCGGTAGCCCGACAGCAGCTTGCTGATGCGCACATAGGGCGCGTGCACGGGGTTGCGCTCGCGCAGATTTGGCTCCCCCGCCCGCTCCCATTCAAAGTTTTGCAGGCATTTGCGGCTCATGTACACATCGTCGTACAAATCCAGAAGGCCGCAGTGGTCCACGTCCGCGTGGGTGATGATGGCCGTGCGCTGGCGGCTGCCGAAGTGCCGGGCCAGCGTGGAAAGCGCCGCCACGGTCTCCTGCCGCATGCAGGCAAAGCCCGCGTCCACAAACAGCACCTCGCCGTCCTTCTCGATCACGGTCACGTTGCAGCCCGCGGGCGGCTCGGCCACGCGCATGCGCGCGCCGCAGCGGCCCTGCCACTCCGTCAGGCGCGCTTCGTAGGCGTCGCCGCGGCAGGCGTCCAGCTGCGCCGCAAATTTCCCGATGTATTCAAACGTCTTGTAGGGGGCCTCGTCGCGGCCATCCAGCATCTGCATCACCTGATTGGCGTTGACCATCAGCTCCCGGCGGTCCTGCTGGTCAAGCCCCGCCCTGCGCCCCACTTCACCGGCAAAGTTCAGGTAAAAGGCCGTGTTGTCCAGGTTTTTTTCGGCCTGGTCATAGTGGATCACCCGCACGGGGCATAGCGTGGAAGCCTCGCGCATAAAGCGGCTCACGGCGGCTTCATCCTCCACCAGCAGGCCCATTCTGAAATGCTGGCACGCCCCGCCGTTTTCCTGCGAGCTGATGTAGGAAATATTGAAATGAAAGCGGTCGATCAGCTCCAGCACGGGCAGCACCTCGCCGGGCCGGTCCTCAAGCTCAAATTCCAGAAGGATCACCGTGGCCGGGCGCTGCCCGTCGGGCAGGTAGCCCATAGCCCCAAGCTCCCGCTCCACGCGGGAAAGCTGGTCCGGCGCGCCCTCCACCTCGATGAAGAGAATGTGCATATCCACGGCCTTGTTGTAGCTCACGCGCGTAATGTTCGCGCCCGCGCCCGCAATGCTGCGGCTTGCTTTCAAAAAAGCGCCCACGCGGTCGGGCATGGTGGTGGTGAAGGTTTGCCTCATGGTCAGCCGTCCCTTCCTTGCAGAAAATTGGATATGCAGCATTCACGCAGCCAAGCATACCACAAGCCCCCGCCGCCTGCAAGCGGACCGGCCCGACGTTTTTTTGCATGAATCAAAAATTTATGCTTCAACTCCTAAAAAACGTGGTACAATAGATTCAGCACAATATGTGGTGCTCATTTGCCAGCTTTTGAAAGGATGGTATACCATGGCTTGTTCTGTTACCGTGACCAATGGCACGCTTGATCAAAAGGAAATCGACGCCTACATCGCCCGCGCCACCAAAAAATACGGCGTGGAGCCGCGTCATATCGACATCAACGTCTGCGGCGACGAAGTGGAACTGAATTACGATCTGGGCGAGCGCCCCTTCCACCGCATCCGCCGCATCACGGGCTATCTGGTGGGCACGCTGGACCGCTTCAACAACGCCAAGCGCGCCGAAGAGCATGACCGTGTAAAGCACAGCCTTTCCTGACGGCATTTTTGGGGGCTTGTCAAAGCGTGTAAATGCGCGTATAATACACCCCATGGCAGGGACCATGATCATGGCCGCCGCGCCGCCTCAAGAGAGCAGCCGTCCGGTGCAAGGCTGCGGCGGCAGCCGCCTGTTCCGTCATGCGAGCCATGCGGCGAGGAGCCGCGCGGGCGCGCCCGATACAGCGCATCAGAGTGAAGGCGAAAGCCTTAAGCCGGGTGGCACCGCGGAGAAACGCATCCCCTCCGTCCCTGCGGCTGCATTGCGCAGCCGTCAGGGGCGTTTTTCTTACCGGAAGGAATTCATACAAGGAGGCAACCCATCCATGCTGGACATCAAACGGATTCGGCAAAATCCCCAGGAGCTGCGCGACGCGCTTAAGGCGCGCAACAAGGATATTTCCATCGACGAGTTTCTCGCCCAGGACGAGAAGCGCCGCGCCCTGATGGCGCAGGTGGAGGAAAAGAAGGCCCTGCGCAATGCCGAGAGCAAAAAGATCGGCGAAATCAAAAAGAAGGGCGGCTCCGACGAGGAAGTGGCCTGCATCATGGAGGAAATGCGCAAGGTAGGCGACGAGATCGCCGCCTTCGACGCGGACATCGCCGAGCTGGAAGCCGCGATGGACGCTTTCCTGATGACCCTGCCCAACTTCCCCCACGAGAGCGTGCCGCTGGGCAAGGACGATCACGACAACGTCGAAAAGCGCCGCTGGGGCACCCCGCGCGAATTCGGCTGGACGCCCAAGGCCCACTGGGACATCGGCACCGACCTTGGCATCCTGGACTTTGACACCGCGGCCAAGGTATCCGGCGCGCGCTTTACCTTCTACCGCGGGCTGGGCGCGCGGCTGGAGCGCGCCATCATCAACTTCTTCCTCAACACCCACGTGGAAAACGGCTATGACGAGGTCTATCCCCCCTACATGGTGACCCGCGCCACCATGACCGGCACCGGCCAGCTGCCCAAGTTTGAGGACGACGCCTACAAGGTGGACAAGGACACCTTCCTCATTCCCACGGCGGAGGTGCCCGTGACCAACATGTACCGCGAGATGATTCTCGACGGCGCGCAGCTGCCCATCCGTCACTGCGCCTATTCGACTTGCTTCCGCGCCGAGGCGGGCAGCGCCGGGCGCGACACGCGCGGCCTGATTCGCCAGCACCAGTTCAACAAGGTGGAAATGGTCAAGATCACCAAGCCCGAGCAGAGCTACGATGAATTGGAAAGCATGACCGCCGAGGCCGAAAAGGTGCTTCAGCTGCTGGGCCTGCCCTACCGCGTGGTCACGCTGTGCACCGGCGACATGGGCTTCAGCGCCGCCAAGACCTATGACATCGAGGTATGGATGCCCAGCTACGGCCGCTATGTGGAGATCTCCAGCTGCTCCAACTGCGAGGACTTCCAGGCCCGCCGCGCTGGCATCCGCTACCGCGAAACCCCCAAGGCCAGGCCCCAGTTCGCTCACACCCTCAACGGCAGCGGCGTGGCCGTGGGCCGCACCGTGGCCGCCATTCTGGAAAACTACCAGAACGAGGACGGCACCGTTACCGTACCCGAGGTGCTCCGCCCCTACATGGGCACCGATATCATCAAGTAACCATGGCAGCGCAAAACGCCCCGCCGGGAACCATCTCCCGCCGGGGCGTCTGCTTATGGTTTTGCTTCCTCCGCCCTGGGAATCAGGAAGGAAGGCAGGCTTCGCTCGCAGCCGATCTTCTCGTAAAAGCCCTCCGCGCCGGGCTTGGCCCCGAAGTACAGCGGCGTGGGCGCGTGCGCGCGGGCCAGGTCCATCAGCGCCCGGCCCACTCCCTGCCGCTGGCAGGCGGGAAGCACCAGCAATTCCGTAATCGTGCCAAAGTAGCAGCCGTCGGTCAGGATGCGCAGGCAGCCTGCCAGATGGCCGCCGTCCCAGGCCGTGATATTGATGGTTCTGGCCAGAGCGGCGCGCGTTTTCTCCGCGTCGTATTCCCCCGGCCACACCTGCTGAACCAGCGCCAGAAAGGTTCCCGCGTCCAGCGCGCGGTCGTCATAGCGGTATTCCATCGCTTTTCCCTCCCCTGTCCATACGCAGCCTACTGGCCCAGCCCCAGCGTTCGCAGCCGTTTGCGGATGCCGCCGGTGCTGCGGCGGTGCTTCTGCGCCATTTCTTCAAGCGTCTCCCCGCGCTGGAACTCACCGCGCAGGGTCTGTTCCTCCTCCTCGGTCCAGAGGCGGCCGGGGCCGTCGTCCGCCTCCTGCGCCAGCGCCTCGTTGGGCTCCATCCCGTC
The DNA here is from genome assembly GCA_900553905.1 of uncultured Eubacteriales bacterium. Classification (GTDB taxonomy): domain Bacteria; phylum Bacillota; class Clostridia; order Christensenellales; family Aristaeellaceae; genus Limiplasma; species Limiplasma pullistercoris. The sequence continues at coordinate 5,999 of USFL01000100.1, forward strand.
GCGGATCACCCGGAGGAATACCGGCCCGTACTTCTGCTGCTTGGCCTGGCCCACGCCCGACAC
>USFL01000101.1 GCA_900553905.1 uncultured Eubacteriales bacterium
GGCGATACGAATTCACTTTGGAGGACCTGCGGGTCCTCCAAACCTCCCCAAATGGATTTTTAGACAGCCTGAAGCCCGGCGGAAGCCATCCGCCGGGCCTTTAAATGCGTTTCGGCATCCCTCGCCTCACGGCATCTCTCCAACCGGGCTACCGGAAAGCGCGTAGCGCCGGATGGCATGAGCCACGCCATCCTCGTCGTTGCTGAGGGTACTGTATCTGGCCGCTGCGCGTGCCCGTTCGCTGGCGTTTGCCATGGCCACGCTCACGCCCGCATACGAAAACATGCTCACGTCATTGTCGTAGTCGCCCAGAGCCATCACTCGCGCCGGACCGATGCCCAGCCTCTGCGCCAGCGCGGACACCGCCATGCCCTTGTTCACCCCGGCGGGCATCAGCTCCAGATTCATGCTCCAGGAGCTGGTCACGTCCAGGCCGGGCAGCGCCGCCAGCTCTTGCCGGACGCGCTCCAGCTTCTGTTCATCCCGCGCCATGCACAGCAGCTTGTTCACGCCCTGCGCGCGCAGGGGATCGAGCCCCGCCATGCCGTACAGGTATTCCGGCGCAAAGCGGCCAGCGGTGTGCGTGCCCCAGAACTCGCCGTCCACCTGAAACTCGCCCTCAAAGATAACCAGACGGTTCTGGGCGAAGCAACCGAAGGGAAACCGCGCGCGGCGCAGGATTTCCACTGCCGCGTCCAATACGTCGGCGTCAAGGCAATGGGTGAAAAACACGCCCTCCATGCACCGCTCGAGGCAATAGCCCCCGTTGAGCGACAGGATGGCGCAGTCCCGCAGGCCGGCCTCGTCCAGGAACATCGCCACATCACCGGGCAGGCGTCCGCTGCAGATGGCCAGCTGAATCCCGGCCGCCTGGGCCTTTCGCAGAGCTGCCAGATTGCCCGGTGTGAGGCGCTGGCGCGAATCCAGCAACGTGCCGTCCATATCCATGGCAATCAGGGCCACAGGGCATTCCATCATACGCATTTTCTCCCTCAAAACGACGGGGCCACGGCAAATGTGCGCCCGTTCAGGTAGGCCAGCGGCCCGGAAGTTTGCAGCGAGAGCGACACCGCGCACAGCATGAGGCGGCGTGCCTTCATCGCGCGGTTGAAATCGCGGTCGCCATACTGGTCATCGCCCAGAAGCGGATGACCGATGAAGGCCATGTGCGCGCGAATCTGATGCGTGCGGCCCGTATGCAGCCTGACGCGCAGACGGGCACAGTCGCCGGGTTCCAGCACGTCATATTCGGTCACGATGCGCCTCGCGCTCGCCGCCTCGCGGGCGAGTACCCGCACGCGCGCGTGAAGCGCATCCTTGATGAGCCAGTCCTCCAATACCGCATGGCGCGGGTCAGGCGTTCCGCGCACCAGGCACTCGTATTCCTTGCGGACCTCGCCCCGACGGAACGCATCCTGCGCGGCCTTTTGCACATCCGCCGTGCGGGCCAGCAGCAGCAGGCCCTCGGTGGGGTTGTCCAGCCGGTGGCACAAAAGCGGTTCGGCCGCTCCGGGCCCCAGCTGGCCGCACAGGAGCTGGGGCAGCGTCCTGCCGCCCTTGCGGTCCGGCTCGCAGCTCACGCCCGCGGGCTTGACCACCACCAGCACGTTTTCGTCCTGATAAACGACGGGCACGGTCTTTTCCCGTGCCTCGTCGGTATAGATGCACACCTGTGCGCCGGGTTCCGCCATAGCCGAAAGGTCCGCCCGGCCGCCGTCCACCTTCACGTCCCGTTTTTGGAACGCGCGGCGCAGCGCATAGTCCGGGACCTGCGGGAGCATCCGCCGGGCGCAGGCAAACAACCGGGTTCCCCTCGCATTTTCCGGCACGGTAAAATCATAGCGTCTCATGGCTTGTCAGTGAGAGAGCGCGGCCTTGAGGCCCATCCAGTGTGGGGTGCATAGGTAGAGGCGCTCCAGCGCGGCCTTCATAGCCCTCGTCGGCAGAACGGCCAGCATCGACGCCATCACATTTTCCATTTCCTTCAGGCTCACGCCCTGCTTGGCCAGCATCCGCAGGTCCTCGGCCGCCTCGCCCAGCTCGTATTCGGGGCGAAGCGCGCCGCTCAGCGCGCCGCACAGGGCGTCGTTGAGCGGTTCTTCCTCCGGCAGAATGCCGTTCATGCCCCCGGCGATCATCTCCTGGGACAGCTCCAGCGTGAAGATGCCCCCGTCGGCCCGCTCGCCGCCCACCAGCCGGTAGGGGTCGGCCAGACCGGGATGCAAGAGGATCAGATCGCCATTGGCGTCGGTGACGTATTCAAAGGAGGCTTGCAGGTAACGGCGCGCAATCTGCATGGCAATCGGGCTTTCTTCATGCATCACATCGTGCATGAAAAAGCCCATGGGCTGCGCCGAGTGCAAAAGCCCCGCGATGTAGAGCAGGCCGTGGATGGTCGCGTCGTAGCGGAACAGGCGCTCGCGCGCGGCGGGCGCTTCCTCGGCAGCGATGGCGCGCGCCAGCGGGTCGTGCAGCGCCCTGGGCAAAAGCAGCGTCCAGTCGTCGCCCTCGGCATGAAAGCTGCACCAGAGCCGGCTGACCAGCGCCTCCGCCGCGCCCAGATCATCCCAGTCGCCCAGAAGCAGCTCGCCGTCGTTGATGAGCAGGCGTTCCACCAATTGCATCTCGCCCGCGCTGATATAGAGCGCCTCCTTGGGCAGGCGCTCCATCACGGCCGCGCGCAGCCCCTCCAGCGTCGCCAGCGTGTAGCGGCTCCTGCCGCCCACGTCGTCAAACGAGCCGGCCAGCAGGGCCTGCGCGTCCGCCTCGGTGGCCTCCGGCGCAAACAGCCCTACCCCCGGATGGGCGAAAAGGCGCCTCTCGCATGCCTCGAATTGTTTTTCGCGCATCATGCTCATGGTCATCTCGCACCAATCCGCATGAAGGGTCACTTCTCTGAGCACGCGGCGACCCCCTTTCCCCTCTGCTCAGGCAAATGATTTATTTCAGGTGAACAACCCATCCCATGGGATCATCGGTCTTGCCGAACTGGATGCCCGTGAGCACGTCGTAAAGCTGCTGGGTGATGTGGCCGATGCCGCCGTCCCCGATGCCGATCTCCTCGCCCTGGAAACGGATCTTGTTGACGGGCGAGACCACCGCGGCGGTGCCGGTGCCAAATGCCTCGGTCACGCGGCCGGCCTTGATGTCGGCGATCACATCGTGGATGTCCATGCGGGCTTCCTCGGCCTCATAGCCCAGATGCTTGCCCAGCTTGAGCACGCTGTCGCGGGTGATGCCGGGGAGGATGCTGCCGTTGAGCACGGGCGTGACGATTTTGCGGTCCTCATAGACGAACATCATGTTCATCGCGCCGACTTCCTCGATGTAGCGCTGATGCACGCCGTCCAGCCACAAAACCTGCGCATAGCCGCTGTGCTTGGCGTTCATGCCGGCCAGGATGCTGGCCGCATAGTTGCCGCCGGTCTTGGCGAAGCCGATGCCGCCGCGCACGGCGCGCACATAGGAATCCTCCACATAGATGCCCACCGGGGCCAGACCCGAAGCGTAGTACGCGCCGGAGGGCGAGAGGATGACATAGTACAGATACGTGCTGGAGGTGGACACACCCAGATGGTTGTCGGTGGCGATCATCGTGGGGCGGATGTAGAGGGAGGTGCCCTCCTGATGGGGGGTCCATTCCTTTTCCACGTCCAGCAGCGCCATCAGCGTTTCCAGGCCATCCTCCACAGGCAGGGGCGCCATGCCCATGCGCTCGGCGCTACGGGCGAAGCGCTCAAAATTGGCGCGGGGACGGAAGAGGTTGAAGCCGCCCTGCGGCGTGCGGTAGCACTTGAGGCCCTCGAAAATCTCCTGGCCATAGTGCAAAACCTGACAGGCGGGGTCCAGCGAAAGGTTGCCGTAGGGCACGATGCGGGCGTCGTGCCAGCCCTTGCCGTCGGTGTAGTTGATCATAAGCATATGGTCGGTGAAGATGTGGCCAAAGCCCAGCTTGCTCTCATCGGCCGGCTTGTCTTTCAGATTCCGGGACAGATTCATTTGTACGTTCATAACCGCTTCTTCCTCCACATCCTCCTGCGTTCCATGGAAAGCAAGATCATTTCAGCGTCCAGACGCTAACCCTTATTATAACCCCTGTGCGGCGGCTGTCAAGGTTTTGCCCGATGCAATTCGTGGGAGCGCCGGGGCTCCTTCCCCTTTCCCACCAAAAAGGACCGTTGACAGAGCCGTCAACGGTCCTTGCCCAAAGCCGCGGTATCAGCCCAGGGACTTGGTTTCGGTGATCTCGCACAGGATGGTGGAGCCGCCCTCCTCGATCTCCAGCGCGGCCAGCACCTCGGAATCGGTCACGACGGTGAAGCGCATGCGCGCGCCGGACACGGCGTAGAGCTCATCCTCCTCGCCGCTGGCGGGCGTGGCGGCATACACGGCCAGACCCTCGCCGTTGGTCAGCAGGTTCTGACGGCTCTGGTTCTCAGCCAGGCCCATCTTGAGGTAATACTTGCCGTCCAGCTCCGCGCAGCCATAGATGAAGTAGGCCGCGTTGGCGCTGCCGTCGGGGTTGGTGGTGCACACCAGGTAGAAGCCGGAGAAGGAGTTGATGGCGTTCATCAGCTCGTCGCCGGTGAGCGCGTTGTCGCCGTAGAAATCGGTCACGGAAGCGCTGGTGAACGCGTCCACCTCGGCCATGGCGGGCGCGCAGGCCAGCAGGGCCGCCATCAGGAGCATCACAAGCCGCAGCATCATCTTTTTCATGGGAACCACACATCCTTTCTGTTTCCGGCGGTCCCTTGAACAGGCCGCCTTTTCCTGACTGATTATATCACATCCGTTCCCTTACGGACAAGCCTTAATCCTCGCATACGACGCGCACGGCGCTTCCGCCCGCAGGCGATGCGCATACCTCGATCTTTCTGGGGATGCATTCCTTGAGCGCGGCCACATGCGAAATCACACCGATCAGCCGCCGCCCGCCGGCCAGCTCCTGGAGCACGCCAAGGGCGCGCAACAGCGTTTCCTCATCCAGTGTGCCGAAGCCCTCGTCGATGAACAGCGTGTCCAGCCGCACGCCTCCGCGCCGCGCCTGCACCACGTCGGCAAAGCCCAGCGCCATGGCCAGCGACGCCAGAAACGATTCTCCGCCGGAGAGCGTGCCCACGTCGCGCACCTTGCCGGTGTGGCGGTCCAGCACGTCCAGCGCAAGGCCTGCCTTGCCGCCCAACCCCTCCTCCTGCTTCTGGCACAGGCTGAACCGCCCGTCGGACATGCGCGTAAGGCGGACGTTGGCCGCGATGATCACGCGGCGGAAATAGTATTGTAGCAGATAGTTTTCCAGCGGGATCTTCCGGGCTCCGCGCACGTTGCCCGACGCCGTACGGTACAGATCGTCCAGCACGCCGAAGTCCTCCAGACGCTGCTCCACCTCATCCACGGCGCGCTTGAGCTGGGGCAGCAGGCGGCTGTCGTGCGAAAGGCGCGCCTGCGTGTCCTTTTCCTGCCGGAGCAGCGACTCGGTGCGGACGCGCAGGGCCTCGGCACGGTCTCGCAGGGCTTCGCCGTCCACGGCCTGTTTGCCCTCCCACAGTTCGGCCAGGCTCGCCAACGCCGCCTCGGCAGCCGAAAGCGCGCTTTCGTAGCGGGCGAGGCGGGCGGCTATGGCGTTTTCCTCCGCCTCCTCCATCAGTGCGGCGCGATAGGCGGCCTCGCCGTCAAAGCCTTCGTCGCCCAGAGCGTCGCGCCAGGCGGCATCCGCATCCAGAGCCAAAGCCGCCTGCGCCTCGCGCTCGCTCCGGCCGCTGGCCAGCAGAGCGCGCGCGGCCTCCAGCGCGCTTTGCGCCGCCTGATGCTCGCGCCGCGCATCCTCCATGGCCCGGCGAAGGTCATCTATCAGGCGGGTGAAGCGGGCATGTTTCTCCCGGCATTCCTTCTCCAACGCCTCATCGGGGGTCTTGTCGCCGATCACCTCCGCGAGCCGCTGACGCAGATGCTCAAGATCGCTTCGGGCGGCGGCGCATTCCTCTCCTGCCCGGCCGGCGGCGTGGTCGGTTTCGTCGCGCCGGGCGGCGGCGGCGTC
>USFL01000102.1 GCA_900553905.1 uncultured Eubacteriales bacterium
GCCGGGGTAGCGTTTGGTCAGCCCCGTAAGTTCCAGGGCGTTGTTCATAGGTCCTCCTCCTTGTAGAGCATGCTTAGAATGCCGGTGAGACCGTCCAAATCCAGATCGCACAGGCGCGACAGGGCCACCGCCTCGCGCAGATGCACCTCCAGACGGCGGAGGTGCTCCTCGCGGATGAGCTCGGTATCCGCGCCCGCCACAAAGCTGCCCTTGCCGGTGAGGCTTACGATGAAGCCTTCGCGCTCCAGCTCTTCATAGGCGCGCTTGGTGGTGATGACGCTGATGCGCAGGTCCTTGGCCAATGTGCGCAGGGATGGCAGCGCGTCGCCTTCCTTGAGCTTGCCGGAGAGAATCTGCGCCTTGATCTGCGATACGATCTGGTCATAGATGGGCTGGCCGCCCGCGTTGGTCAGGATGATGTCCATGGTGTGCCTCCACTTAAGTGTGCATATACATTATATACAGAATAAACAATTTGTCAACAGGAAAAAAGCGGCGGTCAGCCGCTTTTGATGTTTCAGGGTCGGAAGCCTTGATAGATGCGCCGGATCTCTTCCAATACCTCCGGATGATTGAAGTCATCCTGATAGACCACGTTTATCTCGCGCACCATGCGCATGCCTTCCACCGGCACGGCCACCAGACGGCCGTCGGCGGCCTCCTCGCGGCAGGCGCTGTGGGCGATGATGGTTACGCCCAGGTTGGCCGCCACCAGTTCCTTGATGGCGTTGATGTTATCCATCTCCAGACGCACGTCGAAGTTGCGGATGTTTTCCATGTGGCCGGTCAGGCTGCTTTCAAACAGGCGGCGGGTCCCCGCGTCCTCGCGCCGGAGGATGAGGCTTTCGACCTTGAGCTCCTCCAGGGTGATGGCGGTGCGTCCGGCCAACTTGTGCTGGGGCGACATCACCACGCACAGGTAATCCAGGTCCAAAAGCTCGGTGTGGCAGTGCTTGAGGGATACCGATCCATCCACGATGGCGAAGTCCAGCTCATAGCTGCCCAGGCGGCTGCACAGCTGGTCCATGGTATCGGTGACGATGCTGATGTTGGTGTGGGGATGCGCGCCGCAATAGCTGCTGAACACCCGCCCGATGAGCGCCTCTCCGCAGCTGGGGGTGATGCCGACCGTGAAGTGGCGCAGCTGCTGTTTGACGTCCGCCAGGGCGCGGCGGGCGCTGTCACTGATGGCCTCCAGCCGACGGGCGAATTTGATCAGCACCTCGCCCTCCGGAGTCAACGTCAATTTTTTTTGATTTCGATAAAAAACTTTGATACCAAGTTCGTCTTCCAGCTGCCGAACATGATAGCTCACCGCCGGCTGGGACAGGGCCAGCAGCTCGGCAGCCTTGGTGTAAGATCCTTCTTTTACAACGCATAGGAGCGTTTTCAACTTTGGATCGATCATGCGTTTCCCCTCCCCGGTATGCTGCGAGACATCGGAGTAGAATCAAAAAAATGAATCATGTCATTCATTTTCATCATTTGATTTTATCACGTTTCACTGTTACAATCAAGCATCATCCGGCGGATGATGGACAATATGGTGGGAAGGGTGACAGACCATGAGGGATGTATTTTTGACGATCAGCCCCGCGGCCAGAGTGCTGGTGGCGGTGACGATTCTGTGGCTGGCAGGATTTTTGATGTCGCGCGTGACCAAGGTGCTCAAGCTGCCCAACGTTACGGGATACATCCTGGCGGGCGTGGCCATCGGTCCCTATGCGCTGGACCTGATTCCCGCCGACATCACGAGCGGCATGGAGTTTGTAACCGACATCGCACTGGCCTTTATTGCCTTTGGCGTGGGGCGCTACCTGCGCCTGGACCGGCTCAAGCAGCAAGGCTCAAAGGTGATCGTGCTCACGCTCATGGAGGCGCTGGTCACCGCAGCGGTGGTCACGACCTTCATGTTGGTGGTCTTTCATCTCTCCCTTCCCTTTTCGCTGCTGCTGGGTGCGATCGGCTCCGCCACCGCGCCTGCTTCCAGCCTGATGACCATCCGCCAGTACCGCGCCAAGGGCCCGTTCGTCAATACTTTGGTCCAGGTGGTGGCCATGGATGACGCGGTGGCCCTGCTGGCCTTCAGCGTGTGCGCCGCCATCGCTTCCGGCACGGAAACGCCGGTGGTGGACTGGCAGAGCGTGCTCACCCCGCTGGCGGTGAACGCAGGTGTACTGCTGGCGGCCTACCTGCTGGGCAGGCTTTTGTGCGTGCTGCTTGACGGCCGTTCCTCGGACCACCGGCTGGTGCTGACGTGCGCGTTCGTATTCTTCATCGCGGCGGGTTGCGCCGCGCTGGACGTATCGCCCCTGCTGGGATGCATGCTGCTGGGCGCCACGTACGTCAACGTGCGCGGCGACAAGACGCTCTTTAAGCAGGTCAGCCGGGTCACGCCTCCCATCAATGTCATGTTTTTTGTCTTGAGCGGCATGCACCTGGACCTAAGTGCCCTCACCACTGTGGGCATCATCGGCGCGGCGTACTTCGCGGTGCGCATCGCGGGCAAGTTTCTGGGCTCCTGGCTGGGCGCGCGCATGACGGGTATGCCGGTCGGGGTGCGGCGTTATCTGGGCCTGGCGCTGATTCCGCAGGCAGGTGTGAGCATCGGCCTGGCCGTGCTGGCGCAGCGCATCTTGCCGGAGGAATCCGGCGCGCTGCTGAGCACGATCATCCTCTCGTCCTCCGTGCTCTATGAGATGATCGGGCCAGTGTGCGCACGCAAGGCGCTGTTCCTCTCCGGCGCGGTGCCCGGTGTGCAGGGCGCCTCCCTGGCGGAGGGTGAGAAAGCGGTCAAGGCCGATAAGATGGCGGAAAAGCCCGTCAAGGCCGATAAGAACCAGAAAGCCGACAAGGCGGCGAAGTCCGACAAGGCCGCGAAGTCCATGAAGGCACAGCGCGACGGCAAGGAAAGCGAGAAGCCCGCCGCCAAGAAAAACAAAAAAGCCGTCCCGGACGGACGGCCCATGCCGCTGCTCGAACTCCAGCCGAAAATCCGCTGGGCAGGCGGGAGCCAGCGGATGTGGGCCATCCGGCGGGAGCAGGGCAGCTTCCATCGGAGCTAAAGAGCGCGGCGCGGTTTCCTCATGGAAACCGCGCCGCCGCTTTTACCGGTAGACGATGCGCGCGCCAAACGGCGACAGCGACAGCTTCGCCAGCTTGAAGCACTGCATCCCGAAGGGAATGCCTACCACCGTCAGGCACAGAAGCAATCCGTTCAGGGTGGCGGCAAGGGCCAGCCACAGGCCGCTCACCAGCAGCCAGATCACGTTCATCAGAAAGGAAGGAACGCCGCCGCCGGCCTCCACGTCCCGTCCGAAGGGGCACAGCCACAGCGCGGCCAGTTTGAAGCACTGGCGGCCCACCGGGATGCCCACGATGGTCACGCTCCACAACAGCCCCGCCAGCAGCCAGCCGATTCCCTGCCACAGGCCCGCAAACAGAAACCAGACCACATTGCCCAAAAAGTTCATCATTTCTCACCCCGCATCAGTATAGCACCGGGAAGGGGCAAAAAAAAGCGGTCTTTCCTTTTCTAATGAAAGCCTCATGCTGCTCCAATTCTGGACAGGAAAAGAGCGCGGGGGAAATTCCGCCTTCCCCGCGCTCGCTGAATTACAGGCTTTCCATCGTCTGGGCGATGGCGTCCAAAAACGCGTCGCTGTTCAGGCCCGTGGCCTCGCCCTCATAAAGGGCCACCAGATCCTTGGTCATGCGGCCGCTCTCGATGGTGGCCAGGGTGGCTTTTTCCAAGCGGTCCGCAAAGGCCTGCAGGTCCGCAAGGCCGTCCAGCTCGCCGCGCTTGCGCAGCGCGCCCGTCCAGGCGAAGATGGTGGCTACAGGGTTGGTGCTGGTTTCCTCGCCCTTGAGGTAGCGGTAGTAGTGGCGGGTAACGGTGCCGTGGGCGGCCTCGTACTCGAACTGTCCGCCGGGGGAGACGAGCACGCTGGTCATCATGGCCAGGCTGCCGAAGGCCGTGGCGATCATGTCGCTCATCACGTCGCCGTCATAGTTTTTCAGCGCCCAGATAAAGCCGCCGCGGCTGCGGATGACGCGGGCCACCGCGTCGTCGATCAGCGTGTAGAAATACTCGATGCCCGCGGCCTCGAAGGCGGCCTTGAACTCGGTTTCGTACAGCTCTGCAAAGATGTCCTTGAAGCGGTGGTCGTAGATCTTGGAAATGGTGTCCTTGGTGGAGAACCAGAGATCCTGCTTGACCGACAGGGCGTAGTTAAAGCAGCTGCGGGCGAAGGAAGCGATGCTGCGGTCCGTGTTGTGCTGGCCCTGGATGATGCCGGGTCCCTCAAACTGCATGATGGTCTGCCGGATCTCCGCGCCGTCCGCGCCGGTGAAGCACAGCTCGGCCTTTCCGGGGCCGGTCACGCGGTACTCGGTATTTTTGTATACGTCGCCGTAGGCGTGACGGGCGATGGTGATGGGCTTTTCCCAGTTGCGCACGCAGGGAGAGATGCCCTTGACCACCACCGGCGCGCGGAACACCGTGCCGTCCAAAATGGCGCGGATGGTGCCGTTGGGGCTCTTCCACATCTGCTTGAGGCCGTATTCCTCCACGCGCTGCGCATTGGGGGTGATGGTGGCGCATTTGACGGCCACGCCGTATTTGAGGGTGGCCTCGGCGCTTTCCACGGTGACGCGGTCGTCCGTCTCGTCGCGGTGCTTGAGGCCCAGATCATAATATTCGGTTTTGAGGTCCACATAGGGCACAATCAGCTTGTCCTTGATCTTCTGCCACAGGATGCGGGTCATCTCGTCGCCGTCCATCTCCACCAGCGGCGTTTTCATCAAAATCTTGTCCAACACAATCCCATCCCTTTTGCAATGGTATTCGACCGCACGGAGGGTCCAAGGCTATTGTATCGGGTTTGCGCAGGCTTGGCAATATGCGGTACAGCAAAAGAACAGCGCGCTTGTGCGCCTGCGGGGTTTGTGCTATCATCAGGGACAGATGGCGCGCCTGGCAGGCGCCGCGAAAGGAGAACGCCCATGACCCGAGAACAGCGCCTGAACCGTACCGCACGCTTGATGTCCCCCGCGCAGATGGAGCGTCTCTCCCGCGCGCATGTGCTGCTGCTGGGCCTTGGCGGCGTAGGCGGTCACGCGGCGGAGGCGCTGGCGCGCGGCGGCGTGGGCAAGATGACCATCGTGGATCATGACACGGTCGCCCCTTCCAACCTCAACCGCCAGCTCGTGGCGCTGGAAAGCACCATCGGCCTTCCCAAGACGCAGGTGATGTACCATCGCCTCAAAGACGCGGCCCCGGACCTGGATTTGACGGCCATCGACGCCTTCTACCTGCCGGATACCCCCGTACCCATCCCGGAGGATGCCGCCGTGGTGGTGGACGCCATCGACACGGTTTCGGCCAAGCTGCACCTGGCGCGGGCGTGCCGGGAGCGCGGCGTTCCGCTGATCAGCTGTATGGGTATGGGCAATCGGCTGGACCCCACGCAAATTCGTGTGGGCGATATCTTTGAAACCACGGGCTGTCCCCTGTGCCGCGCGATGCGTCAGGGCCTGCGCAAGCTGGGCGTGCCGTCGCTGCGCTGCGTATACTCGCTGGAGCCCGCCTTTCATCCGCAGGCGGAGGAAGGGGCTGAACAAAAGGGCGCGCATCCTGCGCCCGGCTCGGTCAGCTTCGTGCCCTCGGTGGCGGGCATTTACCTGGCGGCGGAGGCCATTCGCCTCATCGCCGGAGAAAGGTGAGAAAGTTCGGCACAGGTGTGGCGTTTTTTCGCATTCCATGGTAAAATAACACACAGATGGCGCTCGAGCGCCGCAATGCTTGGAGGGTTCATATTGAAAAAGGACATCATCATCATCGGAGGAGGCGTGGTAGGCTGTGCCGTGGCAAGGCTCCTGTCGCGCTATGAGGCGGATGTCGCCCTGATGGAAGGCGCCAGCGACGTGGCCGAAGGCGCCAGCAAGGCCAATAGCGGCATCGTGCACGCGGGCTTCGATGCCAAACCAGGGACGCTCAAGGCAAAGC
>USFL01000103.1 GCA_900553905.1 uncultured Eubacteriales bacterium
CCGCGATGCGGCCGGCATCCTTGGTAGCCTGGCGCTGGCTGTCGCTGAAGTAAGCGGGCACGGTGATGACGGCCTGGGTGACGGTTTCGCCCAGGTAGCTCTCGGCGTCGGCCTTGAGCTTCTGCAGGATCATGGCGCTGATTTCCTGCGGGGTGTAGTCCTTGCCGTCGATGGACACCTTGTGCGCGGTGCCCATTTCACGCTTGATGGAAATGACGGTGCGGTCGGGGTTGGTGATGGCCTGACGCTTGGCGATCTGGCCCACCAGACGCTCGCCGTCCTTGGTGAACGCGACTACGGAAGGCGTGGTACGGGCGCCTTCGGCGTTGGGGATAACGGTAGGTTCGCCGCCTTCCATGACGGCCACACAGCTATTGGTAGTACCCAGGTCGATACCGATGATCTTAGACATATGCTTTATCCTCCTCAAAATGCTTGCGCGCTTGCGCAAATTTGGTAATTGTCCGTTTGGGAATCTATGTAAAGCGGCCCTGCCGCTTACCGGGGAGAGAGGCCGTTATTCGGGAACGACCTTCACCATCGCGTGGCGAAGCACCGCGCCCTCCATCTGGTAGCCCTTGAGCAGGACCTCGCAGACCGTTCCGGGTTCGCCATCTTCCGGCGCGCCCTGCATGACCGCGTTTTCCAGGTTGGGGTCGAACTTTTCCCCCTTGCGGCTGATGGGGGTGATGCCGCGCTTCTCGAATGCCTCGCACATCTGGCGGAGCACCATTTCCACGCCGCTCCTTAGGGAATCTCCCTCGCCGGAGGCGGCGATGGCGCGCTCCAGGTTGTCGATGACCGGCAGAAGCGTCGTGGCAAACGCCCTCGCCCCGTCGTCGAAGGCTTCTTTGCGGACGTTCTGGTTGCGGCGGCGGAAGTTCTCAAAATCCGCCTGCACGCGCTGGGCCATGGCCAGGTATTCCTCCTGCTTGGCGATGGCAGCGGCCAGCGCTTCGGCAGCCTCGGCGGCGGCGGTGTCCTGCGCCATTTCCTCCCTGGCCTGCTCGTGCGCCTCGTCGGCGTCCATGGCGGTCTCCACGGCTGCTTCCATGGTTTCCACGGCCTCCTCCGCCTCGCTGGTCAGCGGCTTTTGCGTAACGTCCTGCATGGTGTCCCCTCTTTGCTTTCTTTTCTTCTTTGCCATGTTGTTTACTCCTTATCCTGCCCCAGCAGGTCGGTGAGCTGCTTGCCCATGGCGCTGAGCACGCTAAGCACCCGCCCGTACTGCATGCGCGTGGGGCCGATGACGCCGATGGTGCCATGGGTGTTGTCGCTCAAGCGGTAGGTGGCCGTCACCAGCGAGCAGTCCTCAAGCTCCGGGATGCCGGTTTCAGGGCCGATGCGCACGGTAAAGGCCATCTCGCCGTGGTTTTCCATCAGCTTGAGCAGCTTTTCCTTGGTTTCCAGGACGCTCAAAAAGCATTTGGCTTTTTCCACGTCCGAATACTCCGGAAAGTTGAGGATGTTGCTGGCACCGCCCAAAGTGAGCTTGGCCTTGCCACCCTCGCTGTCCACCGCGTCCAGAAATTCCGCCACGCCGCTGAGCACCTGGCGCTCGGCGCGCATGTCGCGCTCCGTTTCCTTGATCAGGGCCAGCGCCTCGCTGAGCGTATGACCGCTGAGGCGCTCGGTCAGCGTGCGGCTGACGGCATAGAGCGCGTCGGCGTCCATATCGCTGCCCACGCGGATGATCGAATCCCGCATGATGCCGCCGTCGGTGACGATCACAAGCAGCGCGCTCTGGCTGCTGACCGGCACCAGCTGCAGCGTGCGGATGCGAAGTTCCGCACCCTTGGGGCTCATCACCAGCGAGGTGTAGTGCGTCAGTCCCGACAGCACCTGCGCCGCCCGGCTGATCACGTCCTCCATCTGCTGCGCGCGGTTGGTAAAGTAGGCGCGCACATCGGCGGCGTCGCCGGTACGGATGGAACCGTTCTTGAGCAGCTGGTCCACGTACAGCCGATACGCCTTAGCGCTGGGGATGCGCCCCGCGCTCACGTGCGGCTGGTCCAGATACCCCAGCTCCTCCAGATCGCTCATCTCGTTGCGGATGGTGGCCGAGCTCAGGCCCATCTCATACTTTTTGGAGATGGTGCGGCTGCCCACCGGAATGGCGGTCAGGATATAGTCGTCGATGATCGCTTGCAGAATGCGGAACTTGCGCGCGTCCATCGTCATCCTTCCACCTCCCTGACGGCATGTTTGACGCTTCCGGATTGTTAGCACTCATTGATGTCGAGTGCTAACACATGCATATCATATGCCAGTGCCCCCTGTTTGTCAAGTGCTTTTAAAATTTTCTCATCCAAATTCAACATTTGTTCATAATCGGCCCAGGCATGGTACAATAGAGGGGGAAAGGGGGCGCACAGCCTTGAAATCGAGCCGGTTGTTCCAAATCGTCTATGAGCTCATGAGCGAAGAGCTCCTTACGGCGCCGGAACTTGCGCGGCGGCTGGAGGTGTCGGTGCGCACCATTTACCGCGATGTGGAGGCCTTGTGCCAGGCGGGCATACCCATTGTAACGGGACAGGGGCAGGGCGGGGGCATCCGTCTGATGGACGGCTATGTGCTGGATCGCGCCCTGATGAGCGCGTCCGAACAGGAGCGTCTGATGCTGGCGGTCAAGGCGCTTGGCAATGCAGCCGGCGACAGCGGCGAACTGCTGCAAAAGCTGGGAGCGCTGTTTCGCACGCCCGAGGCGGACTGGCTGTCGGTCGATCTGGACCGCTGGGGACAGAGCGGGGAACAGGATACCCGCTTTGATCTGATCCGCAGGGCCATTCTGGAAAAGCGGGTCCTGGCCTTTCAATATGCGGGCGCGGGCGGCATGCGGACCCGGCGCGTGCAGCCGGGCCGGCTGTGCTTCAAGTCCTCGGCCTGGTATCTACAGGCGGTATGCCTGGAGCGTCAGGCGTGGCGCACCTTCAAGCTCACCCGCATGAGCGGTCTGTGCCTGACGGAAGAGCATTTTTCGCAAGCCCTCATTCCTCCGCCCATCGAACCGGCGTCCGGCGGCCCCACCGAATGCGAGATCAGGCTGCGTTTCCCGGCAGGCGCGGCTTTTCGCGTATATGACGAGTTTGCCAGCGAATCCATCCATACCCATGAGGACGGTTCCCTCACCGTCACCGCGCGCATGCCGCTGGGCGACGGCTGGCTGTACAGCTATCTGCTCTCCTTTGGCGGCGCGGCGGAGGTACTCGGCCCGCCGCAGGTGCGCGCGGGGCTGGCCCGTTTTGCCCGGATGGCCTTTGAACGCTATCAAAAAGATTTGCCCAGCAGCAAAAACCTGACGGAGGATGTCAGGTTCAATTTGCTATCCTATGCCTGTCCTCCGGAGGAACAACGGAATGAACAGGAGTTGAATTCATTGGAACAGAAATTCTGTCAAAGCTGCGGCATGCCCCTCACCGGCGCTCCGCAGGAGTTGGGCACGGAAAGCGACGGTTCGCCCTGCGCCGACTACTGTACCTACTGTTACCAGAACGGAGCCTTCACCCGCGACTGCACCATGCAGGAGATGATTGATTTCTGCACGCCCATCATGGCCCAAAGCCACCCGGGGATGACCGAGGCGGAGGCAGCCGGACGGATGCGGGGCTTCTTTCCGCAGCTCAAACGTTGGAAAAGGGAAGGTTGAACTACGAGGCACCGGAAAGGGAGAGCGTCCGCCAGACGTTCTCCCTTTTTCGTCAGTTTTCTCCATGCACCCGCCGGTTCAGGCGGCGGATTTTTCCTCGTAACATCAGATATTGCGCCACCCAGGCCGCTGCGAAGATGCCTACAAAAACGCCTGCATACCCAGCTACTCCGCCCGCGCTGTGCTCCATCCAGCCGCACACCCAGGCTATAGGTAGCATTACCAGAGCCGTTACCGCAAAATAGACGGCTGATTGTTTCAAAAGGCTCCAGCGCTCCATTTCCCAAATCAGCGAGCATACGGCAAACGCTGCGCCCAGCACGCCGCACAACACAGCCTGAAGGGCCACCGCCCCAGCCTCACTGCCTGCCAGCGCGATCAATTCGGGCATGCAGGCCACATACCGTCCCTGCCCCCAGCCCAGTGAAATGACAATGGTGATCAGGTAGCCCATGGCCATGCCCAGCGGAACGCCCAGCAGGCCGCGCAAAAGCGCCTTTTTCTTCACGGCTGTTCCCTCCTTGTCTAAATGCCCAGCACCTGACGGATCTTGGGGACGTATCGCCGGGAAACCCAGGCCGCCGTGCCGTCCTCCAGCGTTACGCGTATGGTGCCGGCCAGGCTCAGGTCAAAGCCCCTGACCTTGCCAAGGTTGATGATTTCCGAGTGCGATATGCGAACGAAGCGGGACCGGTCCAGCCTGTTTTCCAGCTCGTAGAGCCGCAGGCGCACTGCATATTCGCCCTCCGCCGTACTCACATACACCTTGCCGCCGGCGGCATAAGCGCGCAAAATACGCGCCGGGTCGATAACGGTGGCTTGGCCGTCCCGAAATCCCATGAGTATCCTGGGCGCTTCCAGTTTTTCCAGCAATGCGGCGATCTCCCCGGTCATCCGGTCGGTATGGACCACGATTCTGGGCTCGGTGCAGGCAGGGTCGATCTGGATGTCGATGCGCACCTTTCTTTCCCCCTTCCGCATCCAGTATAGGCGCTTGCGCCTTGCCGTGCAATCCTTTCGATACAACCGGTCGTTTCAGCAAGCCAAATGGCATGCATGGAAAAGCGCCCGGCTCGGAACCAAAGTTCGAGTCGGGCGCTTGACGCCTTTTTCAGTTGATTCGTCGGTCTGCGCATCATTGGATGTCATCGGCGCGCATGCCGTCCAGGACAGGCTTGCGCTTCCAGGCGGTCATCACGCCCGTGCCTAGGCCCGTACGCTGCCAGCTCACCTGTTCAAACGACAGGGCCGCCAGCCGCGTCTTAAGTGCGCAGCGGTCCACGGACACGCTCTCCGCGCCCGACGTCATCCATCGGCGCAGCGCGTTCATCGCCGAGGGCCAGCACGTCGTGCCCAGCACCAGCTGGCCGCCGGGCTTGAGCACGCGAAGCGCCTCGCCCAGCATGCGGTCCAGCGAATCCGCGTCACCCCTCCACTGCATAAGCACCGTGTCAAAGGCATCCTCCCGCCAGGGGATATCCCCCACCGGCGCGTACACGATATCGCAGCTTTGCAGCCGCGCGCGGGCGGCACGCACGTCCTCCATGTCGGAGGATACGCCGCACACCTCGCACTGCATATTCCGGCGCAGGTATTCGGCCATCAGGCCCCGGCCCACGCTCGCGTCCAGCACCCGATCCTCCGGGTCCACCACGGCCCATTTGAGCATGGCCTTTTCCAGCCCGTTCAGCCGTGGGCATGCTTTGACGGACAGCTCACCGGATACGGTTTTGCCTTGTACCTTGGTGATCATGCTCGTCCTCCTCAGCCATTCTGTTTCCGGGTACAGCGCTATTATATCACAGAATTGCTAAGAATGCACGCTCTTTTGTAACATTTTGTTTATTATTTTGTATATTCTCGTAAACAATAGGTAACGGATGCCTTGCGAGACAGCACCAGCCACAGGGCCGCATCCAGCAGCGCCAGCAGGAGAACATCCACGCCCACCGCCGCGGACACCGGCCAGCCCCACAGGATCAGCAGCACTGCCGCGCCCACCAGCGCCGCAATGATGATCATGCCGCCGAACATGCTGACCATGGCGTTCATGCTCTGCTTAACAGCCTCGGTTTCTGTCTTCCATTTCAGCTTGGGATGGTACACGTCCAGCAGCAGGCTCATCAGGCACCACAGGAGCGAAAACATCTGCGACACGGCCAGCGCGCCCAGCGTTTCCAGCCACATGCCGGGCAGCAGCGCCCACAGCGCCACCGCGCTCACCAGCGCCGAGGCCAGGTTGAAGGTCATACCCATCAGCAGCTTGGCCCCCAGCTGCACCTTGCCCGAAACGGGATAGATGCGCCGCATGTCATGCCGCGCGCCTTCGCGCGAAACGGCGGTGGACA
>USFL01000104.1 GCA_900553905.1 uncultured Eubacteriales bacterium
CAATCAGAGCGCCTACCAGCTGCATCTGCAGGATGCGCTTCTTCTGCTTCTGCGGGAAATCATAAATGCCATGTTCCTTGTAAAATTTATGATCGGCCTTCATCAAGCCCCGCATGACATAAATCAGGTCCCGGAAGATTTTCATGCCACCCACGCCATAGAAGTTCATGGGGCGGGTCAGGCCCTTGTCCAGCGCGAGGGCTAGCGAACCGGCCAGGGTCCGGATGGAGGATGCCGCATCGCCCTCGTCCGTGGCCACGCCGCACAGATAGTTGCCACCCACCTCGCTGCGGGCCTCCACAATCATACGCAGGTTGCTTTCGTAGCGGTAGTCGCCGCTGATGAGATAGGCGATGGGCGTGCCGTGGGTGACGGTGCGGTGGCCGTTGCAAAACTGCCGGTCGTCAAAGCATTTGAAGCTGGAATGCGTATAATGGTCGGAGATGGTGAAGGCATAGACAAAGGCATCGGCGTTTTGAATCCGGGTGCGCAGAAATTCGTCAAAACCATCCTTGTAGACGCATTTCCCGGTCACCGCGCAGCCGAAACAGCCCAGACAGCCGCCGTCAAAGGGAAAATCACGCAGGTTGACCACCCGGCTTTCAAAGGGCAGCGCGGCGCGGAAATCGGCGATCATATTCCGCAGGTTTTCATCCCCGGGGGCGCAGTTGGTGACGATGACCACGTCCTTCTCCCCGCTTTTGGGTACGGACGGAAGCGTCTGAGAATAAACCTCCGTTTCATGATGCGGCGCCCGGACGGGCGGCGTGACGAACAGGCCATGCTCACAGGAGAACATAAGCTGCTCAAAAAAGTCCCTTGCGTCCCGCTGCCCCTGCTCGGTGAGCAGATCCTCCATGTCCGCCGACAGGCCCCGCACGACCTTCATGCCCAGGTCGCAGCAGTTTTCTTCCACATAGCGATGGGCGGTCACATCATAGAAGTGCTTGGAGGTGGTGATCTGCGAGGCGAACTTGCCGGAGAGATCCACACCGTCCGCCTTGATGAGCTCCATCAGCCGGTGCAGCTGATAGGGCGCGATAAACGTATACACCGGATAGCTGAACAAAATCAGCTCCGCCTTTTCCAACTCTTTTCGCAGCGGGGTAAAGTCCTTTTCATAGCTTTTCATCCGCTGGCCCACCGGCAGAAAGGTGAAGGTGTGCTCCGGATGCAGGGCCTCAAGGTACAGCGCGGTGTGCACCGTGGTGGATTGCTTTCCCTTGGGGCTGGCGTTCAAGACAAGGATGTTCATGGTTGCTCCTCCAGTTCGCTAAGCAGTTGTTTGTACCAGCCGATTTCAAACGCGGCGGCGGCAATGCCGTACTCGATGGTGTATCCCTGAAAACGCAGAATCTGCGGCCAGTCGCTTTCAGGCGGAAGCTGCTGAAAACGGTCCCGGATCGCGCACAGCGTGATTCTGGCATCCTCCATCTGTCGGATGTAGTCCCGGATGGCGGCAAGCCGTTCCTCCGGCCGGGCCAATCCGGCAAAGAACAGCCGGGACAGCTCCATATTCTTTCCTCTGTTCGCCCGCATGGGCTGTGCAACCCAGGCGGAAAAGGCGGCCCGTCCCTCTTCGGTGATGGAAAACGTTTTTTTGCGGCGCTTGCCCGCGACCGTTTCGCTGGATGCCACTTTTCCGCTTTTCTCCAGCTTGGAAAGTGCCGTCTGTACGCTGCCCGCACTGTGCGAACAGATCAGCGCCAGATTTTTTCGGATGAACTGCTGCACCTCGTAGCCCGTCATGGGTGATAGGATCAGCAGGCCTAAAATCAGGTATTCCATGGCACGCTCCTATCTATCGAATAGATAGATTATACGTTCGGGAAACGCTTGCGTCAAGGAGCGCTCATCTTCTGTTTGGATTGTCTTTTCTTTTCTATGCTTATATAATAGATGCACTACGACCCGATGAAGCAAGGAGGATTTGCGTGGAGGTTTCATCCTTTTTTCCCATATGGGGGAGGCTTACGCCCGTGCAGCAGGCGGCCCTGTCAGCCGCCGCTTTCAGCCGCAAGGTTCACAGGGGCGATGTGATTCATAATGCGGATGCGGATTGCACTGGCCTGCTTCTCATTCAAAGCGGGCAGCTCAGGGCCTTCATCCTGTCCGAGGACGGGCGGGAAATCACGCTGTACCGGCTGTTTGAACGCGACCTGTGCCTGTTTTCGGCCTCCTGCATGATGCGTTCCATCCAGTTTGACATCACCATTCAGGCGGAAAAGGACGCCGAGCTGTGGGTGATTCCCGCCGAGACCTACCGGCAGGTCATGGAGGAGTCTGCGCCGCTGTCCAACTTTACCAACGAGGTTATGGCGGCGCGGTTTTCGGATGTAATGTGGCTTATCGAGCAGGTCCTGTGGAAGAGCTTTGACAGGCGTCTGGCCGCTTTCCTGTTGGAAGAGTCGGCGATTGAGGGAACTCGCACGCTCAAGATCACCCATGAGCTCATCGGCAATCATATGGGCAATCCCCGCGAGGTCGTCACGCGCATGCTGCGTTACTTTCAGGGAGAGGGCCTGGTGCGGCTCTCCCGGGGCACGGTGGAGATCGTGGATGAGAACGCGCTGCGGCGCCTGGCGAAATAGCCTGATGCCCTGTACGGTTTTTGTACAGGGCGTTTGAGCTTTGCACGCGGGTCTATTCGGTTTCGATCTCGCCGGGCCAGCTGTTGATGCCGCCAAATTCGACGACGTTGGTGTAGCCAAGCCGGGCCAGCTTATCCGACGCCTGCTTGGAACGGTTTCCGCTGCGGCAGTAGACCAGAATCAGCTGGTCCTTGTCGGGAAGACAATCGGGGTCTTCCGTGCCGATGCTCTCGTTGGGAAGCAGCACTGCGCCCGGAATATGTCCGGAGGCAAACTCCTGCTCAGTGCGCACATCAAGGATGATGTATCCCTCTTCTGCCTCCATCATTTCGACGGCTTCCTGCATGGTGACCTGCCGGTAGGCGCCGGCCTGGGGTGCGGGCGATGCGCAGCCGGTCAGCATCAGGGAGAGAAGCACGAGCGCAGGGATGACTTTCTTCCTCACATTGAATCCCTCCTGGATTGCTTTATATGCTTCACTTTGCAAATCAGCTGGGTCATGGTTCCCATTGGACAGTATACGCACCAGCTTCGAGGCTTGAACAGCGCCATGGTAATCAGCCCCAGCACGGTGGAGGTCAGCATTACGCTGTAGAAGCCGAAGGCGAACTGCGCCACGCCGGGATGGAACAGCGCGCCATGATAGGCCCATTGCCAGGGGAGTTTGAACGTCCATAGCAGCGTCACCGCCTGCTTGAGGTTCTCCACGCCGGCGAAAACCAGATAGGTATTCCACAGCATCAGGAAAAACATGGCGAAGAAAAAGATCAGGAAACCGTAGCGGAAGGCCTTGCTCCGCATCCATTTGGGAATATCCCTTCTGCGGGAGAGGCCGAACCGGCCGCCCAGCAGGCCAAAGAGCTGTCCACGTCCGCAGTAGCGGTTGCAATAGGCTTTCGTCCCCGCAGTGACAGAAATCATCAGCGGAAGAAAGAAACACAAAAGCCCCAGCCATGCGAACAGGATGTTGAGGAAGCCCAGCACGAGGTAAATCAGGGAAGCAATCCAGAGATACTCATACCATTTCTTCTTCATACCGCCGCCTCCCGAAGCTCAATGACCGCCGCGGGACACTCCTTTGCGCACCTGCCGCAGCCCACGCATCTGTCTCCGGCTACTTGGGCGAAAAGGCCATGGACCACCTCGATGGCGCCGATAGGACAGACCTTCACGCAGCAACCGCAGGCCACGCATGCCTCCTGTGCAACGACTGCCTTTCTTTTTTTCCGAATTTCCGCCATGTTCATGCCTCCCCCGTCGTTGTGCAAAATCATGATACAGCGTGCAGGCGCTTCTTTCCGTGATGATGTCACAGAAAAAGCCTGCCGGAAGCTGCCGGACAGGCGCGGTTTGTGATTTCATCACGGAAGGGAAGTCCGTTTTGGGGTATCCTATGCTCAAACCAAAGAAAAGGAGCTGGCGATATGGCAGCCAAGAGCATAAACGTCAGGCAACTCAAGGAACTTATCGAAAGCAGGAAGACCGTTCTGGTGGATTTTTGGGCAACCTGGTGCCCGCATTGCCGCAAGATCAACCCCGCCTATGAGCAGATTGCCGAGGAATATGCAGGCGCGCTGGAGGTCGTCAAGGTCGATGTGGACCAGGATGAGACACTCTGGGAGGAACTGGAGCTGATTCCGACGCTCCGGCTGTACGTGGACGGCAAGCCTGCCGGCTCCATCGTCGCTCCGGAATCCAAGGCCGCTATCGAGACGTTTCTGGCGGGTATTTTGCCCAAGCCGAAGAAGCAAACCGCAAAACGCCTGTATGATACGATCATCATCGGCGGCGGCCCCGGCGGCTATACCGCGGCGCTGTATGCGGCCAGGGCGGGACTTGAGACGCTGGTGATCGAACGGCTCTCCGCGGGCGGACAGATGGCGCTGACCCAGCAGATCGACAATTACCCGGGCTTTGCGGACGGCGTTGGCGGCTACGAGCTGGCGGAGCAGATGCAGCGGCAGGCGGAACGCTTCGGCGCTCAAACGCGCAACGCGCA
Source organism: uncultured Eubacteriales bacterium (assembly GCA_900553905.1). Taxonomy (GTDB): domain Bacteria; phylum Bacillota; class Clostridia; order Christensenellales; family Aristaeellaceae; genus Limiplasma; species Limiplasma pullistercoris. Next base: position 4,591 of record USFL01000104.1, read on the forward strand.
GGTGCAGCGCCTTGATTTGAAAGCCAATCCCAAGACTGTCGAAACCAACGAGGGAACCTTCCTGTGCAGGACGGTCATTCTGGCGACGGGAGCCAACCCCAGGGAACTGGGTCTCCCCGGAGAAAAGGAACTGGTAGGGCGCGGCGTAGCCTATTGCGCAGCCTGCGACGGCATGTTCTACAAGGGAAAGACCGTTGTGGTGGTAGGGGGCGGCAATTCGGCGGCTGCGGATGCGCTGCTGCTCAGCCGCATTGCAAAAAAAGTCATTCTGATCCACCGGCGGGATACGCTCCGGGCGACAAAGGTCTATCATGAGCCCTTGCTGAAGGCAGAAAACGTGGAATTCCGATGGAACAGTGTGGTGACGAAGCTCCTTCACGGGGATAGGCTCACCGGCGTGCGCATCCAGAATGTGCAAACCGGCGAGGAGGCGGATATCGCCGCGGATGGCGTGTTCGTGAGCGTGGGCCGGATTCCCGCGACGGAACTTGTCGCGCAGCAGCTGGAGCTGGACGGAGGTGGCTACATCGCTGCGGGAGAAACCACCGAGACCAGCATCCCCGGTGTATACGCCGTGGGCGACGTGCGGACCAAGCCGCTGCGGCAGGTGGTCACGGCCGTGGCCGACGGCGCCACGGCGGTCCACATGGCGGAGGCATTTCTGGCGGCCGGTCGCTGAACAAACCAACAGAAGAAATTCCCTGGCGAAAGAAAAGAATCAAACAGGATTCTGTGCGGCGATGCCAAGACGGCTCGCCGCGCAGCTGCGGATTCGGTCCGAACTTTGGATAAAGAACCGCCGGGCCTGTCGCGCTCAGTCGGTTTGCATGATTTCCTCGCGCAACAGCTCGATGGCGTGCTTTTCTACGCGCGATACATAGGAGCGCGGCTATTGTAAACGATGCCGGAACGTCAGAATTGCTTGACGGTCCCGGCTTTTTTGATGGACAAGCACTGCCGGCTTACAATCGGCGGCCATTCAAGAAGTTTCCATCAGGCGGCAGAAGCTTGTTTTGGGAAAGACGGACCATGAACACTCAAATGCTGAAAAACGGAAGTGAAACACGAATGAGCCATATCATCGCCATCGCCAACCAGAAAGGCGGAGTGGGTAAAACCACGACTGCGGCCAACCTGGGCATCGGGCTTGCCAGAGAGGGAAGGAACGTGTTGCTGGTGGACTGCGATCCGCAGGGGTCGCTGACGGTCAGCCTCGGTTACTCACAGCCGGACGAGCTGGACATGACCCTGACGGACCTGCTTGCCGGCGTTCTCATGGACAAGCCGACCGCCCCCGGACAGGGGGTTCTCCATCACGAGGAAGGCGTTGACCTTATTCCCGCCAATATCTCGCTGTCCGGCATGGAGACATCGCTGGTCAACGCCATGA
>USFL01000105.1 GCA_900553905.1 uncultured Eubacteriales bacterium
GCGGTGCTGCGCGCCGCGCATTTCGGCACGGTGGAGCTGCATGTGACGGACGCGGACGGCGCGCGCCACATGGCCGAGTACACCACCTTCCGCGAGGACAGCTACCGCTGCGGACACCGGCCGGACGCCGTGCGCTTCACCACGGATATCTCTGTGGACGCGCTCCGGCGCGATTTCAGCGTCAACGCCCTCTACCGCCGCCTGCACGACGGCGCGCTGGGCCCGGTCATCGACCCGACAGGGGGACAAAAGCATCTGGAACAGGGCGTTTTGCATACTGTGACCCCGGACCCGGACCGCGTGTTCCGGGACGACGGGCTGCGCATTTTGCGAGCGGCGCGCTTTCAGGCCGAGCTGGACCTTGCGCCCACGCCCGCGCTGCTGGACAGTCTGACGCGGCACGCGCCGCTGCTTAAGGACATTGCCTGTGAGCGCCTGCGGGACGAATGGCAGAAGATCCTCCTGGCCGATCTGCGCTATCCGATGCTCAAGCGCCGCGCCCCGGCTACAGCCAGCGGACTGAAAACCCTGCGGGACTGCGGGGTATGGCCCTACTTGCTGGATGCGCCCTACGACGAGGAAGCGGTAGCCGCCCTGGCGGCTCTCGACTGGGAAAACGCGCCGCTGGCGGGGCGGCTGGCGCTGCTGCTGCGGGGGATGGAGCCGTCCGACCTGCAAAGCGCGCTCCTGCGCCTGCGCTTTTCCAACCGCGACGCGGCGCTGGCTGCGCGCTATGCGGCGGCGCTGCGCTGCGCATATGCGGATGCCTTTGAAACGGTGAAGCTGGGCCGAGACGCGGTGGCGTATGCGGCGGCCGCCTTCCATGCGCTGGGGGATACGGCGGGCGAGGCGCGCGCGGCGGGCGCGTTGGACACGCTGCGGGACGCGCCGTGGTCTCTTAGAGAATTGGCCGTCGGCGGGGATGAGCTTATGCCCCTGCTGGCCGCGCGGGCCGTGCCCGCGCGGCAGATGGGCCGCCTGCTGGAAGCCCTGTGGCGCATGGCGGCGGAGGGCCAGACAGCAAACGAAACCGCCGCGCTGCTTGGCGCGGCGGACGAATGGCTGAACCGCATGGAATGAGCAGCGGAGGAGCGCGGCCTGTCAGCCGTTGCCTTCCCACAGCCAGCTCTGCGGCACATAACCCGCGTCGCCCAGGTCGGTCAGGAGGATGTAGAATTCATCCTCCACGACGCCTACAACATAGATGCTCCCCGCCAGCTCCTTTTCTGTGCCCTTGCGCGGGGCGGAATAGGCGGGCTGGCGTTCCTCCTGCTCCAAAACATACATCAGTTGCGGAAAGACGGGCTCGACCTCGTCCATTTCACCGCCGAAGGCCAGATAGCGCGTCATCATCCAGCCCTCCGGCCCCTCCGTGCCCAGGGCGACCCGCGTCCAGTCGCCCTCCTGCCCCAGCAAGCGCAGGGGCGTGCCATTGTAGAACTTGCCCAGCGATTCGGCGCTTCGGTCGGGCTTCACGCGCAGGTGCAGGCGGTCGGCGGGGTCGGGGTTGCGCACCACCGCCCAGCCGTCGCGGTTCAGGGCCGCGGCGAGCGCCTCCCTGGTCCCCGGCAGGGTGGCGAGATCCGCGCCGTCAAGGAGCATCTGCGCAAGATCGCCCACAAACATACCGTCGTTCTCCTCCTTCTGCGGCCATACGGAAACGCCCCAGAAGCGGCAGGAGTACTCAAGGGTTCCCGCGTCGTTGGGAATCCATGCCCATTCGAGCCGCCATTGGCCGTCGGCCCCGAGCGCATAGCCCGCCTGCGCATGCTGTCCGTCCCAGGAAAAGTTGATCTCGCCATCCGTCGTGTGGAACAGGTCCAGCGTCGTGTCCGGGGGCAGCGGGGCGGTCAGGCAGCTCTGGCGGTAGGTCCCGTTGTCGTTCATGACGATCACCTGCACGCGGCGGTCGCCCGCCGCATCTTCCACCAGCAGCACAAGGCCGCCGGACTGCAAGTCGGACACAAGCACCGTGCCCACGACCGGGAGGCGGCCGGTGTCGAGCGCATCGTCCGTCAGAAAGGTATCGCCCCAGCCGCTGGCGTCGATGAGATCGGAGACGGGCTCCGTCTCCAGCCGGGCCAGCAGCGTTTCAGACAGCGGCACGGGCATGGAATCCGCCACGGTTTCGCCCTCCAGTGTGAACGTGGCGCGGCGGATGGCCAGCATCCCGTCCGAAATGCGCAGGTAGGCCGCATTGACCCCTGTGCCGGAATTGTATGGATCATAGCTTTGCAGCGTATAGCCCGCAAAGGCGTCCCGCACGTTTTGCTCCAGCAGTTTCTCCCGCGCCTGCGCTTCCGCGGGCGTGGCGGGATGCCACCTGAAATCCCCGATCCAGGAAAGCAGCGCGTCGCCCGCGTCCACGCTCGCCACGGGCTGCACGCCGCCCTCGTAATAGCTTAGCCGCGTGCCCTGCACGAGCACCTCGCCGGAATAGCGCTGGGGATCATACCAGCCGCAGATTGAAAACCACTGCCCGTCGTAGCGGTAGGAAAGCCGCGAGCCGTCCTCGCTGACGATGTCAAAGCCCAGATCGTCCGGCCATGTGGAGCCGTCCGCGCGGGCCTGCCCCTGCCGGTGACGCTCAAAGCGAAGGCCCGCATGGCCCTGCATGATGGATCCGGAGGAGTGGTTTTGCCACGCGCCGTCCTTTTGGAGAAAGCCGTACAGGCTCCAATCGTTCAGCAAAAAGGCGAAGGCGCTTTCGTCCGGCAGATCAAACAGCAGAGAATCCCAGGATTCGTTTTCGTAGCCGCGTTCCGCCATCCAGTCAAGAATTGCCTGCGGAACCTCCTGCGCATGGGCGCAGGAAAGCGCGCAGGCCAGGATCATGAGCAGCGCCAGCGCGGCGAGCGATCGTTTCATCACAAAAATCCCCTTATCCCCTTTTTCCATAGAACGAACGGGCATGGAATTTCCTTCCGCATCTCGAAACAAAAGCGCCCGGCCTGAACACAGGCCGGGCAAATCATGTTCGTGGGCGTTCAGCCGCGCAGCTCATGCTCGATGAGCTTGCTCAGGGCGTACACGTCACGGTCCATCTCGCGCTGGTCGGGACCCTCGATCATCACGCGCACGCGCGGCTCGGTGCCGCTGGCGCGCACCACAAGACGGCCCTTGTCCTTGTACTTGAGCTCCAGCTCCGCGATCTTCTGCTTGATCTTCTCATTCTTGTCAAAGTCATATTTCTTTTTGTCGTCCACGTTGGCGGCGTACTGGCTCTGGGGCATCATCTGCATCACCCCGGCCAGGCGGCTCAGCGGGCGCTGTGCCTGCACCATGGCGCTGATGACCTGCACGGCGGTAATCAGGCCGTCGCCTGTGGTGTTGTAGTCCAGCAGGATCACGTGGCCGCTCTGTTCGCCGCCCAGCACGTAGCCGTCGGCCAGCATCTTTTCCAGCACATAGCGGTCGCCCACACGGGTCTTTTCAATCTTGACGCCGTGCTTCTTCATGGCGATGTCCAGGCCCATGTTGCTCATGACCGTGGCGACGATGGTGTTTTGCCGAAGCCGTCCCTGCTCCTTGAGATGCAGGGCCAGCATGGCCATCACCTGGTCGCCGTTGATAAGCTGGCCGCGCTCATCAACGGCCATCAGACGGTCGGCGTCGCCGTCGAAGGCAAAGCCCACGTCCGCGCCCAGCTCGCGCACCAGCTCGCACAGGCGGCGCGGGTGGGTGGAGCCGCAGTTGTCATTGATGTTGGTGCCGTCGGGCTCGTGGTAATAGCAGCTCACCTTCGCGCCCAGCTCCTTGAACACCATGGGCGCAACCTCGTAGCTCGCGCCCTGGGCGCAGTCCAGCACCACATGCAGACCGTCCAGCCGCACATTGGTGGTTTCCTTGACAAAATCCACATAGCGGCGGGTGGCGTTGCGCTGGCGCACGGGGCGGCCCACACGCTCGCCGATGGGCATTTCAAAATCGGTGGGCATGCCGCCGGTCACGATTTCCTCGATGCGGTCCTCGATGGCGTCGGGCAGCTTGTAGCCGTTTTTGTCAAAGAACTTGATGCCGTTGTATTCGACGGTGTTGTGGCTGGCGCTGATCACCGCGCCCGCGTCTGCCTCATAAAAGCGGGTGAGGTAGGCGATGGCGGGGGTGGGCAGCACCTCCACCAGCACGGCGCGCGCGCCCACGCTGCAAATGCCGGCGACCAGCGCGCTTTCCAGCATCTCGCCGCTCAGGCGCGTGTCGCGGCCCACAAGGATGGTTGGCCGGTGCACGTCGCTGGCCAGCACATAGGCGCTGGCCTGCCCCAGGCGGAAGGCAAGATCACAGGAGAGCTCCGTGTTGGCGATGCCGCGCACGCCGTCGGTTCCAAACAGTCTGGCCATTGGGTAGGCTCCTTTCCGGCTTTATGCCCAAAAAACGTCGTTGTTTTTGCTGTCGTACATCAACACGCCCTTGAGGAAGGCAATAGCCTTCTCCAGCCCCTCGCGGGGGGACATCAGGCTGTCCTCGTGCTCGATGGACAATACATCATCATAGCCCACCAGGCGAAGGTTGGATACGATGTCCTTCCATACCAGCGCGTCGTGCCCGTAGCCCACGGTGCGGAACAACCAGCTGCGCTCCTGTTCGCGGGTGAAGCGCTTGGTATCCAGCATGCCGTTGACGGGACCGTTGAGGGGGTCCAGCCGGGTATCTTTGGCATGGACGAAGTAGATAGCGTCGCCCAGACGGCGGATGGCCGCCACGGGATCGATGCCCTGCCAGAACAGGTGGCTGGGATCGAAGTTCGCGCCGATGAGCGGCCCTACGGCCTTGCGCAGGCGAAGCAGCGTTTCGGGGTTGTAGACGCAGAAGCCGGGATGCATTTCCAGCGCGATCTTCTCCACCCCGTGCGCGGCGGCAAAGGCGGCCGCGCTCCGCCAGTAGGGAATGAGCACCTGCTCCCATTGGTATTCCAGAATCTTTTGATAATCATCCGGCCAGGCGCAGGTGACCCAGTTGGGCGTGCGGTCGCCGGGACCGCCGCCGGGACAGCCGCTGAAACCCACAATGCGCTTTACGCCCAGCCGTTCGGCCAAAAGCACCGCGTTTTGAAAGTCCTGACGAAAGTGCTCGGCTATCTCCGGGTCGGGATGAACGGGGTTGCCGTGCGCGCTGAGCGCCGCCAGCTCCAATCCGTTTTTCTTCAATATGCGCTTAAAGTCAGACAGCGCGTTTTCATCCTCTAGGAGAAGGGCGGGGTTGCAATGCGCCTTGCCGGGATAGCCGCCGCAGCCGATTTCTACCGCGTCCACGCCGCACTGGGCCAGGTACTGCATGGCGCTTTCAAAGGGCATGTCGCCCAGCACAGGGTTGAAAACCGAGAGCTTCATGATGGTTGGCACTCCTTTTGTCCGGCGGGGACGCGCCCGCACCGGTTCAATTGTAGCATATTGTATCTTGGCCGTGGATAGTATACCCCGATCAAGGGAAAATTGCAAGCCTGTGACATGAGGCGCATGACAAGAAGGACCCCGACGCATGAGAAACGATAAGAAGCATGCATCGGGGCCGGACCACAGCGCAGTTTCTGCCGTCAGCGCACGCGCACGGCGGCGGTCATGTCAGCCACGCCGCCTTCGACGGGGGCCAGCCACAATTCGCCCGGCAGCGGGGACAGGGCGGGATAGATGAATTCAGCCATTTCATCGCCGTGGACGTCAAGCCCAAACTCCCCCGGGAACAGCTCCACGCCCTGCCCGTCCACCAGCGACAGGCTGTAGATCCAGCTCTCAAACACATCCATGGCGCCGTAGGACCACATAAGCCGTCCCTCTTCGTCGTAATAGCCATCCCCGTTGGCCTCGATGAAGGCGGCCATCGCGTCGGGGTTGACCTCCAGATCCAGCGTGACGTAAGTCATCAGGGGTGAGAAGCAGGCCTCGGTCACCTGGGCGGTCACCAGGTCCGTCGCGACGGGGATGCACGGATGCTC
>USFL01000106.1 GCA_900553905.1 uncultured Eubacteriales bacterium
CGCCAACGCCCAGCTGGGCGACGCGCTGCTCTCCGCGCCCGATCTGCCGCCGCTGGACGGCGTTCGCGTGCTGCGCGCAGGGGTGCAGCTGGGCGTGCTCAAGGGCAAGGTCTTTGTCCCGGACCACGCGCTGGCCATGGCGCTTTCCCCCGCCTGCGTCCTGCCGTCGCTTGTGCTCGACCGCGCCGGGGCGCTGCGCTACCAGAGCGGCGAGGCCCTACCCGCGCCGGAGGGCATGAGCGGCTGGGCGCTGGCCGTATATGAAGGCCTTGTTCTGGGCTTTGGCAAGGCCAGCGGCGGACAGTTCAAAAATCACTATCCAAAGGGCCTGCGCAGGCCGTGAACCAAAGGAGCAACGTATGGAGACCATCCGTTTGAAGGGTATCGACCTGCCCGTATCCCGCCTGTGCGCGGGCGGCTGCCCCGCCGGGGAATACGGCTGGGGGCAGGTGGACCACGATCAGATCGAGGGGGCGCTTCGCCGCGCCTTTGAATGCGGCGTCAATTTCTTCGACACCGCCGATACCTACGGCCTGGGCCGGTCGGAAAGCAACATCGGCCAGGCGCTGCGCGGCGTGCGCGGCCGTGTGGTCATCGCCAGCAAGTTTGGCGTACGCGTGGAAAACGGCCGCACCTTTTACGACAACAGCCCCGCCTACATCGACCGGGCGCTGGCCGCCAGCCTGAAGCGGCTGGGCACGGACTATATCGACCTCTATCAGGTGCATTACCTGGACGGCGCGACCCCCGTCGATAAAATGATGGAGGCGCTGCTCAAGCACAAGCGGGCCGGGCGCATCCGCGCCATCGGCCTGAGCAACGTGACCCCCGCGCAGGCCGCCGCCTTCGCCCCCTACCGGGACGATGTGGCTTCGTTCCAAAATCACTACAGCCTGGCCCACCGCGACGACGAGGCCGCCATGCTCGAAACCGCGCGCCTGTTGGGGGCCGCGCCGCTTACCTGGGGCAGCCTGGGGCAGGGCATTCTGACCGGCAAATACGGCGCGGACGTGCATTTTGAAAAGGACGACCGCCGCAGCCGCGCCGTGTACGACAACTTTTACGGCGACAAGCTGCGCCAAAACCTGCGCATCGTGGACGTGATGCGCCCCATCGCGCAGGCGCACGGCGTGTCCGTGGCGGCGGTGGCGGTGCGCTGGATTCTGGACCATCTGCCCCAGAGCGTGGTCATTGCAGGCATGAAAAGCCCCGCCCAGGCCGAGGCCAACACCGTCGCCCTCACCTTCCGCCTGACGCAGGACGAGGTGGCCGCGCTGGAGGCGGCGAGCCGGGAACGCTAAGCCCGAAGCGAACAAAAAAGAAGAGAGGACGCGCCCTTTTTCTGCGGCGCGTCCTCTGTTGTGTTTAGCCTATAGATACAGGTTCATCAGATCCGCGTCGTAATCCCGCCCGTCGATGCGGAAGAACTTCGGATACACGCCGATGCGCTCAAAGCCCATCTTCTGGCATAGGGAGATGGCGCTGACGTTATCCGAGCGAACCTCCAGCTCGATGACGGAAACGCCGCCCTGTCTGGCATGCGCAATCAGATGGTTGACCATCTGCGTGCCGATGCCGCGGTGCCAGTACTTCTTGCGCACCGTGACCGACAGGGAGGCGCGGTGCCGGGCCCGCTCGCGGCGCATGCACTTGAGGGCGCCCATGGCGGCCAGCTCGCTGCCGATGAAGCCCAGAAGCAGCAGGCTGCGGCCGGTGATGCCCTCGATGTAGCCGCGCTCCTGCTCCACGTTCATGTCCAGGCCCTCCGCGCCGAAGGAGAGGTTGTCCGACTCGCCCGCGATCTGCGCAAGGTAGGAAAGCGTCATTTCGGCGTCGTCCGGGGTGGCGGGGCGCACGGTCAGGCGGTCCGCGCCGGTATCGGCGTCCGTGCGGCGGATGAGCTTGCGCTGGATCTTGCCGCTGACGGTCTTGGGCAGCTCGTCCACAAATTCCACGATGCGGGGGTATTTGTAGGGGGCCGTGACCTGCTTGACGTGATTTTGCAGCTCCTTCTTGAGCGCGTCGGTAGGCTCGTAGCCGCGGTTTTTGACCAGCACCACCGTCGCTTTGACCACCTGCCCGCGGTCGGGATGCGGAACAGCCGTCACGGCACATTCCAGCACCGCCGGGTGGGTGAGCAGCGCGCTCTCCACCTCGAAGGGCCCGATGCGGTAGCCGCTGGACTTGATGACGTCGTCGCCGCGGCCGATGAAGTTGTAATAGCCGTCCACATCGCGCCAGGCCATGTCGCCGGTGTGGTACATGCCGTTGTAAAAGACCGCGTCGGTCTGCTCCTGATTGCGGTAGTAGCCCAGAAACAGGCCCGCCGGATGGCCCTTGTCCAGCCGGATGACGATTTCGCCCTCCACGCCGTCGTCCACGTCCTGCCCGTTTTCGTCCACCAGCGCGATGTCGTAGGCGGGCGAGGGACGACCGGTGCTACCGGTCTTGGGTTCCATCCACTTGCTGGTCATCAGCAGCGGCGTGGTTTCGCTCTGGCCGAAGCCCTCGTGAATCTTCACGCCCGTGAGCCGGAGGAACTGGTCATACACTTCGGGGTTGAGCGGCTCGCCCGCGCAGTTGGCCCATTTGAGGGCGCTGAGGTCGTAGGCGGCGAGGTCCTCCTTGATAAGGAAGCGGTACACCGTGGGCGGCGCACAGAAGCTGGTCACGCGGTGCTTTTCCAGCATTTTGAGCAAATCGGCGGCGATGAAGCGGTCAAAATCGTATACAAACAGCGTTGCTCCGCAGATCCACTGGCCGTAGAGCTTACCCCAGCCCGCCTTGGCCCAGCCGGTGTCGGCCACGGCCATATGGATGGACTCATCCCCCACGTTGTGCCAGTAATAGGCTGTCACCGTCTGCGCGATGGGATAGGTCCAGCTGTGCGCGGCCATCTTGGGCATGCCGGTGGTGCCGCTGGTGAAGTAGATGAGCATGATGTCGTCGTTCTTTGGCAGCTCCGCGGGCTTGTCCCACTGCTCGGAGGCGGCGGCCATCTCGGCGTCAAAATCCGAAAAGCCCGGCTCGTCGCCCAGCGTGAACAGCGCGGTCAGCGTATCGCACTCTGGCGCGGAGGCCAGCACGTGGCCCCGCACCTCCGGCTCCTCCACGCATAGGATGGCGCAGGCGCTGGAAGCCTGCACGCGGTAGACGATGTCCTTCTTCTGCAGCTGCGCCGTGGCGGGAATCAGCACGCAGCCCAACTTGAGCAGGCCCACCGCCGCCACCCAGAACTGCCAGCGTCGCTTGAGCATCAGGATTACGGGGTCGCCCTTTTTGAGGCCGTGCGCCTTGAAGACGTTGGCCGCCTGGTTGCTCATGCGGCTGATTTCGCCAAAGGTGAAGGTGCGCTCATGCCCCTTGAGGTCGCACCAGATCAGCGCCCGCTTATCGGGCGAGATGCGCGCATATTCGTCCACCACATCGTAGGCGAAATGGAAATGTTCGGGCACCTTGAGGGTAAAGTTTTTTTCAAAATCCTCCTGAGACGTCAGGTCGGTACGAATATATCGGTCAGCCAGCATACGGTTTCAAACTCCTTCGGAACGGGGAGATGCGATCGCCCGGACGCTTACGGGATCACGATGGCCAGAAAATGCACCGCCTCGCCGCCGACGGCCTCCATGGCATGCGGCGTGCGCGAATCATAGTACACGCTGTCGCCGGGATGCAGGACCAAGTCGTTTTTGCCGATCACGATGTGCATGGTACCGGAGAGGATGTAGTCAAACTCCTGTCCGTCATGGCTGTTGGGGGTCAACGTCTTGTTGTCCTCCGGGTCCACGACCACATACATCGGCTCGATCTTGCGGCCAACGAAATTATAGGCCAGGTTGCGGTAGACATACTGGTCATGACAGCTGGTTTCCTCCTGGCCCTTTCCCGCGCGGGTGACGCTGAGCACGTTGAGGCGCGGCGCCTCGCCGGTCAGGAGCTCTGTCATGTCCACATGAAATACCTCGCCGATCTTGACCAGAAAGCTGATGGGCATATCGACCTCGCCGCTTTCATATTTGCGGTATTCTTCGACAGGCACATTGAGCACTTCGGCCATCTTGTCAACGGTGTAGTCCGAAATCTCTCGCAGGTCCAGAATTCTCATGGCCACTTGCTTTACGGGATCGGACATAACGGGTGCGCCTCCTTCTTGCCCCATCTGGGCACTTTCGCGTATTATAGCACGCAAGCATGGAAAAATGCAAGAAGCGGCTTTCGCATCCTGCATCCTTCCGGTTTTTTACTCCTCCTGTTGCCCCGCGGCGGCCATCACGCTGCGCAGGCCCGCCACGCTTTCCACAGGCAGGGAAAACATCACCGTGTGCGCCGGGCTTTGTACCCCCGCCTTGTCCATGACGGCGCGCATGATGCGGCTGCGGTCGGCCGCGGCGGTCAGGATCAGCAGCATCTCCTTCTCCTCGGCGATGGACAGGCCGAAAAACTGGCTGCTTCCGCCCGGATGCGTGCCCTTGGCATGCACCACCGTACCGCCCGCGGCGCCCGCCGCGCGCGCCGCGTCCATCACGGTATCCACGTGGCCGCGGTTGATAATGGCGATGATCAGTTCATACAGAAACGCAGCGGGCATATCCGTCACCTCTCCCATGATGATGTCCTGTCCCTCCGTAAGGCTGTGCAGGCTGCTTGCGCCCGCCACGCTGCCCACCGGCGTCATGAAGGCGATGCCCGCGCCGGGCATATCCAGCCCCATCTCGCGCACCAGGCGGGCCATCAGCCGCGCGGCCCTGGCGCGCGTGGTCATGGCCCACAGGAGCGTCTTTTCCGTCTCCTCCAGGCCCAGAAGCCCCAGCAGCTTTTTACCGGCCGTTCCCCGGCAGGGCAGGCTGTGGACCGTTTTGACGCCTTTCTCGCCGAGAAAATCCAGGAACGCTTCCCCGTCCTCCCGCCCGACGATCAGGTTCATAAGGCACAGGTCGTGCATGATGCATCCTCCCCCATGCGGCGATGGAACGCGCCGCTCATTCGATGATCTCTTCCGCCTCCGGCTGCGGCGCGGACGGCTGCGCCTTGCGCTGCCTGCGTTTGAACACCAGCCCCAGCACCTGGAGCGTGATCAGCGGCGTCATGGCGACCATGGCCACCACGCCGAAGGCGTCGGTCGCCATGTCCCCGCCCACGGCGGCGCACGCGCCCATGGCCATGGGCAATAGGAACGTGGCCGTCATCGGGCCGGAAGCCACGCCGCCGGAGTCAAAGGCGATAGAAGTGAAAATCGGCGGTACAAAGGGCATCAGCACAAGCGCCAGAGCATAGCCCGGCGCCAGCAGCCATAGAATGGGCACGCTGATCAGGATGCGCAGCATCGCCAGCCCCACCGATACCGATACGCCCACCGACAGGCTCAGCCCCAGCGCCCGCGGTGGAATGGCGCCCGCGGTCAGCTCGTACACCTGGCGGCTCAGCACATGCACCGCCGGCTCGGCCTCGACCACGAAATACCCCATCAGCATGCCCAGCGGCACCAGCAGCCAGCGCTGCTCCATGCCTGCGAGGGCCTGTCCCAGATAGTTGCCCATGGGCATGAATCCCGCGTTCACCCCCGTCAAAAACAGCGCCAGCCCCACATACGTGTAGAGAAGCCCCGCCGCGATGCGCAGCACCTCGCGCCTGGGCAGGTGCAGAATCATGAGCTGGCTCCCGGCGAAGAACGCCGCGATAGGTGCAAGGGCGACCGCCACCTCGCCCAGATAGTCGGGCAAGGCATGGGCGAACTGGCGGGACAGTTCCAACGTGTCCGCCGCGTTCACAAGAGCCGCATCCGCCCCATAGGCCGCGCCGTCCGGCCGGTAGACGAGGCCCAGCAACATCACCGCCAGAATGGGTCCGACCGAGCTTAGCGCCACCAGGCCGAAGCTGTCGTTTTCGGCATTGGGGTCGCTGCGGATGGCGC
>USFL01000107.1 GCA_900553905.1 uncultured Eubacteriales bacterium
CTATGAAACGCTGGTGCGCCTGTCCCGGGGCTACGGCGCGCTGCTGGCGGTCAGCCTGTGCCTGCTGGGGATGGGCTGTCTGGCGTGCAGGCCCGCGGGCGAGGCGCTCTACGGCGTGCAGAACATGAACGGCCCCAGCGCCGCCCTCTCGATCCTCAGCGGGGAGGCCGCGAGGTACGACGCGGAAATGACCCTGCGCGAGGAGGCGTTGAACGACCCTGCGCAGCCGGTGGTCACGCTCTCCCCGCTCACCGCCGTGCCGGATGTGTTCATGGACGATTTGATCGTGCCGGGCGCGGAATACGACGTGCGGCCCTCCCTGGCGGCCTATTACGGCAAGGAGGCCATCCTGATCGCGGGAGAGGAGGAAAACGCTGATGAATAAACAGCTTTCCATCCGCCTGATCGCGTGCCTGTGCGTGTGCGCCCTCGTTTTCAGCCTGCTCCCGCTCTACGCGCTGGCCATGTACAACCACCCGTTCTACGACGATTTCGGCTTTTCCGTGCGCATTCACCGCGTATGGACCGATACCGGCAGCGTGGCGGAGGCGGTGCGCGAGGCGTGGCGCAACATGCTCAGCACCCGCCAGACATGGCAGGGCAACTATACCGCCACCTTCCTCAGCGGCATCCAGCCGGGGGTGTTTGATGAGGATCTGTATTTCCTGACGACCTGCATTCTGCTCACGTCGCTGATTGCCGGCTGCGCGGCGCTGATTGCCGCGGCGCTTCGCAGGCTGCTGAATGCGGACTGGGCCGCGGTTGCGCTGATTGCATCGCTGCTTCTGTTCCTGATCGTACAGACGACCCCTGCCGTGGATGAAGCCTACTTCTGGTTTAACGGCGGCATCGGCTACACCTTCAATTATGCGCTTTTGGCGCTGGCCGGATCGCTGGCCATCCGCCTGTGGCGATGCGCAACGAAGCGGCGGGCGGCCCTGCATGTGGCGGTTTTGGCCGTGCTGCTGGTCCTGCTGGGCGGCGGCAGCTACACAAGCGGCCTGTTTGCGCTGGTGGGCTTTGGGTTTGTCGGACTGCTGGCGCTTTGCAGGAAGTCGCGTTGGCGCTGGTGTTATGTGGGGCTTGTGCTGCTGTACGCGGCATGCCTTGTGTACAGCATGACCGCGCCCGGCAATCTGGTGCGCGCCGAAACGCTCAGCGGCGGACTCAGCGCGCCCATGGCGATTGCGCAATCCTTTTACTTTGGCCTTGCGCTGATGGGAGACTGGCTTTCGGTTCCGCTGTGCGTCGTGTGCGCCGTCTGTGCCTTTGTGCTGATTCCCTCCCTGCGCGAATCCCGGTACGCTTTCCGCTATCCCGTTGTGGTAACGCTGCTGTGCGTATGCATCTTCTGCACGCAGCTTACGCCCACGCTGTTTACGGGAAATTATCTGGGCGACGGGCGCACGGTGAACACCTACTTCTACAGCTATGTGCTCATGGCGGCTTTCCTGTCCGTGTACTGGGCCGGATGGGCCCTGAAACGGCTGGGAGCACGTGCCGGAGCCATGGAGGGCGGACGCGGGGGCATTCGCCTGGGTGCGGCGCTTGCCGCCGCGCTGCTCCTGATGGGCGGACTGATTGGATACAGGCCCTACGGACGCGAGGAGGTGGGGCTGACCCAGCTGGCCGCCGGATCGGCCCTGCGCTCGCTCCTTAACGGCGAAGCGGCGGCCTACGACGCGGCCATGGACGCGCGCGACGCCGCCATGAACGACCCGGAAAACACCCGGCCCGTGCTCACGCCTGTGGAAAACGTGCCTGACGCCTTTATGGGCGACGCGCTGAACGCGGACAACCTCGATTATGTGCTCAGCCTGTACGCGGAGTATTACGAAAAGCAGCAGGTCACGGCTGCGGAGGGGGAATAGCATGCTTCTGGAAGGAAAGAACGCGCTGATTACCGGCGCGGCGCGCGGCATCGGCGCGGCGATGGCGGAGGTGTTCGCCCGCGAGGGGGCCAACGTGTGGGCCTTCGCCCGCACGCCGGACGCGCGCTTTGAGGCGCGCCTGGCCATGGCCGCCGGAAAGTACGGCGTATGGATCAAGCCCGTCTACTGCGAGCTGACCGACACGGCGGCGCTCAAGGAGGCGTTCCGTCAGGTCATGGCGGACAAGCAGCCCCTTAACGTGCTGGTCAACAACGCCGGCATCATGGGCGAGGACCGCATGTTTCAGATGACCGGCGAGGAGGACATGCGCCGCATCATGGACGTGAACTTCTTCGCCATGGTGGAGGTCAGCCGTCTGGCCACGCGCCTCATGGCGCGAAACAAATGCGGCGCGGTGGTCAACATCGCCAGCGTCGCCGGCATCGAGGGCGACAGCCGCCTGGACTATTCCGCCTCCAAGGCGGCGGTGATCGCCGCCACGAAGAAGATGGCGCGCGAGCTGATCAGCGTGGGCATCCGCGTAAACGCCCTGGCCCCCGGATTTACGGACACGGACCTGGTGAGCGGGCTTAGCGAAAAGGTGACGCAGGAGCAGCTGGGCCGCATCCTCATGCACCGCAAGGCCCGGCCCGAGGAGATCGCGGACGTGGCGGCCTTCCTGGCCAGCGACAGGGCCAGCTACGTGACCGGCCAGGTCTGGCGGGTGGACGGCGGCATGCTGTGAGCCGGCATCCCCGCAGAAAATAACGACCCCATCATCAGAGAGGAGCGATTCACATGACGAATCTGGAAAAGTACGTAAAGGCGTTTTCCGAGGCGCTGGAGGTGCCCGAAAGCGACGTGCCCGCCCTCAAATACGGCGAGAGCGACCAGTGGGACAGCGTGGGCCACATGACCCTCATCGCCGCGCTGGAGGACGCGTTTGACATCATGGTGGATATGGACGACATCATCGACCTGAGCTCGTTTGAGAAGGGGAAGGAGATTCTGCGCAAGTATGATGTGGAGATTTGACCGCTTCGGCGACGCCGCGGCGCTGCTTGACGAGCACGGCCAGAGCCTGACCTACGCGCAGCTTGCGCGCGAGGGCGAGGCGCTGTGCGGGGCCATCGGCGGGCGCTGCCTGTGCTTTAACCTGTGCGGGAACACCCTCGGCAGCGCCGTGGGCTACGCGGGCATGGTCGAGGGCGGCGTGACGCCCGCGCTGCTGGCGGCCTCCATCGACCGGGAGCTGCTTCAGGCGCTGTACGAAGCGTATCACCCGGCGTACCTGTGGGCGCCGGAGGGCTTTGACTGGGAAGCGTGCGAAAGCGTGTACGAGCGCTTCGGCTACCGCCTGCTCAAAACGCCCTTTGGCACGGAGACGAAGCTGCACGAGGACCTCGCGCTGCTTCTGACCACCAGCGGCTCCACCGGCAGCCCCAAGTTTGTGCGCCAGAGCTACGCAAATATCCGCGCCAACACCGAAAGCATCGTGGAATACCTCGCGCTGACCGCGCAGGAGAAGCCCATCACGACGCTCCCCATGAACTACACCTACGGGCTTAGCATCCTAAACACCCACCTCTGGGTGGGCGCGACCGTGCTGTTGACCGAGAAGGGCATCGCCCAGCGCGACTTCTGGACCTTCTTTAGGGAGGCGGGGGCCACCAGCATGGGCGGCGTGCCCTACACCTACGAGATGCTCGACCGCATGCGCTTCACCCGCATGGACCTGCCTACGCTGCGCACGCTCACCCAGGCGGGCGGCAAGCTCCTGCCCGACCTGCACCGCCGATTTGCCCAGTGGTGCAGGGACACGGGGCGCAGGTTCGTCGTCATGTATGGACAGTGCGAGGCCACGGCCCGCATGGCCTACCTGCCATGGGAGATGAGCCTGGACAAGGTGGGCGCCATGGGCGTGGCTATCCCCGGCGGACGCTTTGAGCTCATCGGCGTGGACGGCGAAATCATCACCGAGCCGCACGTGACGGGCGAGCTTCGCTACTACGGCGAGAACGTGACGCTCGGATACGCCCAGTGCGGGGCCGATCTTGCCAAGGGCGACGAGCGCGGCGGCGTGCTGGACACCGGCGACATGGCGCAGGTGGACGAGGACGGCTGCTACACGGTCGTTGGCCGCAAAAAGCGGTTTTTGAAGATGTACGGCAACCGCGTCAACCTCGACGAGACCGAGCGCATGCTCAAGGCGGCGTTCCCGGATGCGGAATGCGCCTGCGCGGGCCGGGACGACCACCTGATGATCTTCTCCACCGGCGCGGACGCCCTGCCCGCCATGCGCGCCTGGCTGTCGGAAAAGACGGGGCTGAACCAGAGCGGCTTCCATACGATGCATCTGGACGCCATCCCCAAGAACGACGCGGGCAAGACCCTCTACCGGGAGCTGGAGAAATACCATGTATGATGTCAACGAACTGCCCGCCCTGCCCGTCTACGAATGGGGCCGGGCGAAAAAGCGGGCCTTTCTGGACACGGAGCTGTCGGACCTGACGGACTGGCACGCCGCGCGCTGCCCAGAATATGCGCGCATGCGCGACGCCTGGCCCGCGCGCGGGGAGGGCTTTGAGGCGCTGCCCTTTCTGCCGGTGCGGCTGTTCAAGGAGCTTACGCTCAAAAGCGTCCCCGACGAAGCCCTCCACCGCACCATGACCTCGTCGGGCACCACGGGCCAGCAGGTGAGCCGCATCTACCTGGACCGGGAGACCAGCGCCCTGCAAAGCAAGGTCTTAAGCCGCATCATGGGCGAGTTTCTGGGCAAGCAGCGCCTGCCCATGATCATCCTCGACACCAGCGCCGTCATCAAGAACCGCGCCATGTTCTCGGCGCGGGGCGCGGGCATTCTGGGTTTCAGCATGTTCGCGCGCGACAGGGTGTTCGCGCTGGACGAGCACATGGAGCTGGACAGGGAGGGGCTGGAGGCGTTCCTTGAGAAGCATGGGGGAGAGGACATCTTCCTCTTCGGCTTCACGTTCATGATCTGGCAGCACTTCGTGGCCAAGCTCCGGGAGACGGGCTACCATCCGGATCTCAGCCGCGGGGTGCTGGTGCACGGCGGCGGCTGGAAGAAGCTGGCGGACCAGCAGATTTCCACCGAGCGCTTCAAGCAGGAGCTGCGGGAAACCTGCGGCCTCACCCGCGTGCACAACTACTACGGCATGGTTGAGCAGACCGGCACCATCTACATGGAATGCGAGCACGGCCACCTGCACGCGCCCGTGTGGTCGGACGTGACCATCCGGCGGCCGGGGGATTTCTCCGTGGCCGATGTGGGCGAGACGGGGCTGATTCAGGTGTCCAGCGTGCTGCCGCGCAGCTATCCGGGCCATGTGCTCCTCACCGAGGACGAGGGGCGCATCCTCGGCGAGGACGACTGCCCCTGCGGCCGCAAGGGCAAATACTTTGAAATTCTGGGGCGCGTCAAGCGCGCCGAGGTGCGGGGGTGCAGCGATACCTATGAGCAGAAATGAGCCCTATACCCGCCTGTGCGGCGGGGACTGGCAGAGCGCCCGCCCCCTCGTGCCCTTTGACGATGGCGTGATGGCGTTTCTCTCCGACCTGGGCGCGGCCCTCATCGCCGACCGCGAGGCGCGCGCCTACCCGGACGTGGTGGCCTTCGGCTTCTTCTGCCGGCGCGCGAATCTGGAGGCGCTGGCGCGGGAATACGAGGGCGCGGTTTCGGACCGGCTGGGGCGCGGGCTTTCGTTTCACATCGCGCCCAGCAACGTGCCGGTCAACTTCGCCTATTCGCTGGCGGCGGGGCTGCTGGCGGGCAACGCCTGCGTGGTCAAGGCCTCCAGCCGCGATTTCCCGCAGACGCGCATCATCTGCCGCGTGATGGACGCGCTGCTTCGCGGCGCGCACGCGGCGCTGGCAAACCATGTGTGCGTGGTGATCTACCCACGCGACCGTCAGGACGTGACGGAGATGCTGAGCGCCCAGTGCGACGCGCGCATCATCTGGGGCGGCGACGAGACGGTGCGCCGCGTGCGCAT